>JAGDCQ010000214.1 GCA_017958465.1 Lachnospiraceae bacterium | reverse complement strand
TTCAAAACGTCCGAAATACTTACTCCCTCATTTGGAAGAAGCGCTGCAAAAGCGTATTTCCTGCCCTTATAATACTTTATGAACCCTTCTGCTTTTTCGGTAACAAGGTAAGTGTCTTCCTCAGAGCTCATAAACTTTACATCAACTTTTTGGCCGTCGGTGGTAGTAAATTTACCGTCGCTGATCCTGTTCTCCTTGAACTCTTCTTCCCACTCACCTTCAAACGCCAGAGCGTTGATAAGGAACATAATGTTTCCCGGTTTGCATTCATCGAGGATCCCGTCGATCATATCATGAGTCTTTTCTCTTACCCAGTTATTAACATCAACGACCGTGGTGTCATCAAACGGAGACTTAAAGATCCCTGCCTTGTAAAAAGCCGCGTTTCTCTTCAGGAAAGCCTCATCTACGGTAAACCGCTCATGGCTTGTAAACCAGATAGAATTGGCCATGGAAAGAACCTCGTCGTTTTTCAGGATGTCAAGGAGTGTGGCAATGTAGTCCGTAAGCTCGCCGGATGTGAAGCCCAGAGCCTTTTCCATTTCAGCCAGCGTCTCACCCTTTGCACCTTCCATGGTCATACCGAGGGCAGCTATAAGAGACAGCGGGGAAACCAGCGTGTTCTCACCGTTGTAGCAGGCCTTGAACAGCTTCAGCGCAAAGTCGGCCGCTTTTTTTGAGCTCTCGGCAGAGATCGGCTTAAGAGCACTTGCCGCCGGGATCACATTTGCCATCAGATCGACGGTACCGGAACCCGCAGGCTCAGTGTTTCCGTGTTTTCCGGGTACTTCCGTATTCGGTGTCTCATTTTTCCCGGGCTCGGTGATTTTTGTCCCCGGGTCCCCGTTTCCGGAAGGCACATCGGTGCCGCCTTGCGACCAGCAGGCACTAACGGCAAAAAGCATACTGAATATCAAAAGCACTGCAATCATCTTTTTGTAATGTTTCTGAAAACTCATACAATCCTCCTCGTATTCACTCGACCGGTTTCGGTCTTTTCTATACGTTATACGATCAAAACATCAAAAATGTTGCAGCGCTTTATTATTTTTTATTGGTTTTTATGGTTGATCATTCAGATCTTTAAAACATAACCCTTCAGATCTTCCAGCAGTTTCTGCCGGCTTCTTTTGCTTTGTAGAGGGCGGCGTCTGCCCTGGAGAGGGTTGCCTTTGCATCAACATCCACGTCACTCAGATACGCAAAGCCCATAGACGCTGTAACTCTAAGCTCGCCTTCAAGCTCAGGTATGTAGATGGAGCGGATGGATTCCAGGATCCTGTCTGCGGCCTCGGGCTGGAACATAGCCGGGATATCCCGCATTATCACTATAAACTCGTCGCCTCCCCAGCGGATGACGGAGTCGTTTGAACGGGTGCTCTTCTTTATGGCGTCAGCAAAGGATTTAAGAACCTTGTCACCCACATCATGACCGTAGGTGTCGTTAAACTGCTTGAAATAATCCACATCGGCTATAAGGATCAATGTGTTCCTCTTGCCGTTCTTGAAGTCCTCAAAGGCGTTAGACAGCTCTCTTTCGCCGTAAAACCGGGAACCGGCGCCTGTCAGGGCGTCCAGGTTGAGCTTGCGTCTCAGCTCCCTGTTCTTATTCTCATAAAGTCCGACGTGGGCCCTTCTGTAGATATATATCGCGATAAACAGGAACCCGACCCAGGTGGCGACGCTGGCCACAAGGATTATCCTCTGGTAGGCTAAGATGGAGTCGCTCACCCTGATCTGATAGTCTTTCAGGTTGTCTATGTTCACGCCCATGCACACGATCCAGTCGAACCGCTCGTAGAGACGCGAATATGTGATCTTTTCAGTTACTTCGTCTGAGCCCAGCTTCTTAAAAGCGTAGTTCTGGTAGATGGATCCCTTTTCCTTTACACCCTGAAGTTCGATCTCGTAGGCCTTCATCCCCATCTCATTGGGAGTTTCTGTTGAAAGGGGATCGCCTTCCGTTTCCTTTAAGTTGGGGTGGATGAGGCGGATGGCATAGTTTTCACCGCCGTCGTAGTTTAGGACTTTGTTTATCCACATATAGGAACCGTCAGAGAAAGTTTCCGTGTAGATCTTAGTGCGGATCATGTCCTCCACATATTCTTCAACTTCTTCCTCGGTACCTACATACTTTGTCCCGGTGCCGCCGGAGAGATAGGAATCCTTCATCTTCTCCTTTACGTCATTCGCAAGTTCTTCAATGTATGCGATGGTGTTGTCCACTGATTCCTTGAGGATAGTCTTTTTCATGCTGAGCGCTGCTTCGTAGGTGATGCGGGCACTTATCTCTGACACGGACCTCGAGAACATCATCACAAGGACCACAGAGACCGCGATACCTGTGACAGCTATCCTGGTGGACTTCCTGTACTCATTCATGATCTCGCTCTTTGCGGGCGGGAACCAGGGTATCAGGCGGTTTACGCGGTCGCAGTACCTGTCGTACTCACCGGCGAACCGAAGCTTGTACCATTT
>JAGDCQ010000213.1 GCA_017958465.1 Lachnospiraceae bacterium | reverse complement strand
CTCACCGGCTATTTTCTCAAATGGTCTTACCCTTCTGAAACAAACCTTTTCGACGGAATGGGTATAAAAGTGGAGGTCGTAGACTTTCAGGCCGGCAACACCACCTTTACCTGCAAACTCACAGGTAAGCCAAAGAAAAGCGGAAACGGAAAGATTACGATAAAACTCTTTGAAGCGGACACAAGCGCCGGCGTGAGGATGAGCTCCAAGAACCCTTCCGGTAAGACTTTTGGCTTCTCAACACCGGATGAAACCACCACAGCATATATCTCGACCCAGACCTTTGAAGGCAAGGTGGGCTTTATGCTTGATACCTCCGACACCCCCACTGAGATAGAGCTTACCCAAGGGTATTCCACGTCCTACCGCATTAGAGGCTCCTTTACAAAGGATCAGGACGTATCCCATCTTTTAGGCAGTCTTCCCGGAGGCATAAAGGCTTACGCTGCCGAAACCGTTGCAAATACCGCGACTCTGCGGATATATTTTAAGGGTGTCCCTACAGCAGCCGGGACCAAGAAGATTTATGCAGAACTTTCGGGTTCCGAGTACGAAGTAAAGCCCCAAAACGGCTCCTGGAGCTCAAGCACATCAAACACTACACAGACATCAGATTATACAGAAACACAGGTAACCATAAACATCACGACCGCTTCGGAGTTTGGTTTTGCCTACAGCTTTGTCCTCGACAGGAACGGTGACGGGACTGTTGCTTCCCTGCCTTATGAGGCCCTGAAGGCAGCTGTTGCGCTTGAGCCTATCAACCTTTTAGGCGGTATATCTTCGAAGCAGTTTGTAAAGGTCCAAAACGGGAACGCAACCATTTCGACAGATTCCGTGTACACGGGAACAAGCCTCAACCTCTGGCTTTACATCCCGCAGATCACGTTTACAAAGGCATACAGCGAAGATCAGTATGTACAGGATGACCTTATAAGGTTAAAACGCGTAAACGAAAACGGAAGCGTTTCCGATGCTCCTGTCACAGGCTTAAAGATCGTGACTGAGACTGCACTCGCAAAAGGTAAGCAGACCGGCGTCAACATCCTTGTCTACATCGAGAGCACCGCAGCCAGCGCAACTCCGTGCCTTGACGGCCTCCTGATCCAGATAAACGATGACGGGACCTGGAAAAACGTTGTAATGCCCACAGGCTCCAAATACGATATAGTTGAGGTCATCACAGGGGACACAAGCGTTTCCTTAAGTGAATACAACGGCCTTTCGGCTTCTGTCGCCGATTGCTCCATAAACGGCATCAGCTGGGCAGTTCTGTGGGATAAAAAGGGCGTTGAGATCACACTGACCGGCGCAACCTTCAGATATATGCACAAAGGACAGGATGTTTCCTCCTGGTTTACAAACCTCCCTGAGGGGCTTAGTGCTGTAGTGCGCGAAGACGCCGCTGTTGGGAGCGACAAGGTAAATATCCGCTTTGGCATCGTAAACAAACGCACCGGCAAGATAACAACCGTAACGCCTACACAGACAAGCACGGAAGCCATAGGCTTAAAAGTCCCGTTCACTGCACTTAAGGAAAACAAGTTCGACTTGGTCGAGGGCTACATATTTGCAGACGCGAATGAGAACGCACGTTACAATATCCTGGAATCCAGCGATTTCGGGTATGAGCAGAAGATCATGGTCGTTTCCGCAGAGCTTACGGGTGTTTATAACCCTGCCGGCGGGATAGGTGACGGCTACACCGATGAGATCGTGTTCTATGTCCCGAAGCGGATAGTGCAGGAAGACAAACCTTTCCTCTACTTTACGTTCAATATGGAGGGTCTTGTTTCATATGACGTATTCTTCGGGAAAACAGAAAGCACCGATTATTACTATCGTTACTCGTATTCGCTTTACAGGCCGGGTGAACAGGTTCCGGGTCCCGGTTCAGGTGCTGTCACCTTAAGCGAGTTCCATTTCGGACCGGCGGTTGACCCGGGGAACCTTCCACAGGATGGTCAGAGGCCGGATGAATTCCTTCAGCTTCTGGGCCAGCCGTACATCACTTACAATATAGCAGAGCCCGGCACCGTGATCGATACCGGTGACGACGCTGTAATAATCGACGACGATAACGGGGATTCCGGGGATTCCGGGGATTCCGGCAATTCCGGCAACCCTGCACCTTCGGGCCAAGGCCCCCAGATCTGGGTAAACGGCAAGGATACGGCAAAGGAAAACATATTCCACAAGACCTTCAAGAAGGCTGTTGCAGACCTTATCGGCGCGCTCGAGACCGGTTGCAAATACATCGTCAGCGTTACCGAAACAAGCGTAACAGACGCAGCTGCGGCTTTCCCCGGCGGAAAAGGCCTAAAGTCCGACACCGCAAAGGCCTCCTACAAGGCAAAAACGGGCACTGTGGACGTTGTTGCCGGCAAGAAAGCCGGAACAGTGCGCGTATGGATCGCGTCCTATAACAGCAAGACTAAAGAGATAAAGGACTCCGGCTACTTTGATATCGAAGTAGGCGTTGCACCAAAGAAAGTTTTTGTGGCAAAGGAATCCGGCGCAGCTCCTGCCGCTGCCGTTAAGGGCATCCTCCTTAACCTTGGCGAGAAGGAACAGATTTTCGCAAACGGGCCCGACGCTCTCTCGCCCTACTCAACATTTACCTGGGTAGCCACAAAGGGCGCTGAATACCTGAAGATCACGCCCTCCGGCGATACGCAGAGCGCACAGATAGAGGTTGTTTCCACCCCGACCAACGGAAAAGTGTTTAAGGCTACCGTGGTTGTTACCAACGTGGAATCCGGAAAGAAGGTAAACCTTTCGGTTTCAGTCGTAAACGAAACTGTCCGCTACGAAGGGATGGATGAAGAGCTCGTCCTTGACTCTGCCGTTACCGCAGCAGTGCAAAAGCAGCTTGAGTACACTCCTGTCTGCCACAACACAAACGCCCCCTCAACCGACAAGGTGAAGGTCTACACGACCACCAATACCACAGACGGCATGGGCTACAGCGTTACAAACAACAAATTCAAGCTCCTCGAAGCCTCCAAGAAGGTAAAGGCTACGCTGAAAAACGGTGTGATAACACTGAAGGCGGCCAAAAAGACGGAGGCCGGGACAAAGCTCCGCGTGATCATAGTTGTTACGCACGCGGACAAGACCGTAGACATCTTTGAGAGCGCGGTCATCACCGTTGGCAAAGAAGAAGACTGAAGCTAACATTTCCGTGGAGTAAAGGCGGCAGGCAAAACCTGCCGCACGACCGCATACGTCGTAAAAGCGACCGCTTATGCACAGGTTTCAACCAGATTTTCCGTTTACCTTGAACGCACAGGCTAATACGTGTAAAATACGCAATGAAGCCTTAACCGGCGTTGCCGGTGTTCAAAAAACGTATAGTTCAAGCGAGGCAAAACGTGAAAGACTCCATAAACATTGAAGTGGTTATCGACAGCATGTTCAAAGAACCGAAAGTCAAGATATACACTGACAAAAGAACAGAAGAGGTCGAGCAGATCCTTGGCGCCATCGAAAACGCCCACAAGAGCGTTTATCCGCCGGTGCTTGGTCTTCGTGACGATGTTGTAGTTCCTGTTTTCCAGCGTGACATAATCAAAGCCATTGTAGACAACAGAAACACAAGGATCTACTCCTCCGAAGGCGAGTTTATCGTGAAGAAAAAGCTCTCCGAGCTGGAAGAAACCCTGAATCCGGACCGCTTTGTGCGCATTTCCCAGAGCGAGATCATAAACCTGCGCAAGGTAAAAGGGTTCGATTTCTCTGTTCTTGGCACGATCGGCATCGAATACGATGACGGATCCCGTTCATGGGTTTCGAGGCGCTTTGTAAAAGCCCTGCGGAACACTCTCACCGGGTTTGGCATAGCCGAGAAAGGAGGCCGTTCATGAGCTTAAAAGAGCGTTTTTATCTTAAAGCAAGCATAGGCGGCATCCTGGGCGTATTTGTAGGCGTAGGCATCGCCAGCTTATCCGGCGATCCTGTTTCAGACCGCGTTCCCCTGATCATCCAGCTCCTTCTCTACGCAGGTATGGGCGTTGTCGGAAACGGCGGCTCCATAGTTTACTACATCGAGTCCTGGAGCTCCGCAAAGGCTACCCTGGTCCATTTCCCCTGTGTAATAGTCTACTTCGTGATAATGGGGCTGATCCTGGATTTTGGTCCGTTTTGGATGTATCTGATAATGTGCGGCGCCATGGCCGTTGCATACTTTGTCATCTGGCTCGTAAATTATATCAAAGGGAAGCGGACTATAAAAGCTATGAATGATGAGCTGAAAAGTTTTAAGAGCCGCCCCGAATCTGACAATTGAATAACAAGCCGAATGGGTAGAGCCGAATGGGTTTGAAATCTAACCGATTTCACCCGCTCGGCTTTATTTTTTTGTTTTCTGCCGATATAATCTTAGAAAAGTATCCGAATTTGTATCTTTTTTTGTACCCGAACGGAACAGACCGGAAGGCACCACTGCCTGTAAAAAAAATAAGGAGAGCGCTATGAGAAAAAGACTTTACCTCACGATCTTCATATTGATGATAACGACTCTTGCCGTGCTCGGAGGCAGGAGCATTAAGGTTGCCGCGCTTGACAGCGGGAAGACCTATACCTTTACCCTGAATGCCACGATCTCAGGTCAGACAGGCGACTCCCTGAACTATGAAGCCACACTGGATCTTGGTTCTGCTAAGCTTGTCCGCACTATTTCTGCAGGGACGGATATAAGCGGCTGGTTTTCAGGCGAGTACACTCCCCTTCCGGCAGGCATTACCGTTACAGTTAAAGAAGATGCCGCAAAGGGCGCGGGAAGCATAAAGCTTCTGTTTTCAGGCACTGTTTACGGCGCATCACCGGAGAATATAAAGATGACGGTCCAGAACATCTACTTTGACGCAAACGAGGCCGACTGGTACTCAACGGCAAATGTAAACAATTCCGGGACCGCAAAGTTCAATATTACACGTTCCTTTTCTGCCCCTGCAGGCTACGAGCGTGTAGGAACCGCCATATTCTTTAAGAAGACCGGCGACGGGTTTGTGCTCTCCGGCGAAAAGAACAAGCCCCTTTCCGGCGCGACAGAGCTTGATGTGGTCATCGAAGGCTGCTTTTTAACGAGCCTTCCCGCAAATTACAACATCTCCTCCTGGTTTACGGGTGAGATTTACGCGTATAACGAATTGCTGCATACTACCCGCACTTCCAGGCTTCCTGAAGGTGTCACCGCAAGGATCAAGAATGCTGTAAAACCCGGGGACAACTCCTTCACCATCGTTTTCTCCGGCACTCCCACAAAGGGATCCCGTGATTTCATCGCATTTTCGATCCCGCAAGGGACTGTTACGAGCAGAAGCGCTCCCTCCGACAGAGGCGACTCCCAGGGGCCCTGCAAGGTTGCCAACTACAGCGGTGTTGCCACCCGTTACGTATACGATATCACCACGAACGATGAGTCGGAGTTCTATTCGGAGATAATAAAGATATCATATCCCGACGTTCAGCTTGAGGCAGGTCTTCCCGTAACAGCTTCCGACAACGTGATCGTCACACTTGAGATCTGCGGCAAGGTAAACAAAGCCGATCTTGAATTCACCAATATTGAAGTGGGCAAGTCAACTCTCCGTGGAATCTGCTGGCAGACACCCGGTTCAGGCTGGTACAACGATTACATCACCACCTACACAGGTCTTACAGGCACAGTAATAAGTGTTAGCGACGATAAAAAGACCCTGCAGGTAAGGCTCACCGGTACTCCGAAAAAGCCTTCGTCCAATTATCCTTTCGAGCTTGGAGCCGCAGGTTTTGTGCTCCATCCGAGCTTTAACTCCGCAGGACACAAGATATCCGGCGTTCTTGCGGGCGAGAATACCATGTCGATAGTAGCGCCTACGCTCAACGCGACTGTGGATAAGAACGTCACTATCGTAAAGGCTACCGAAGATCGCGACGTTACCGTAACAAACGGGGATTTCACCATAGATCTTGGCCCGGATACATTTGCGACAGATATTCCGGTCGGCACAGAGCTTCCCCTGTTCTACCGCCACTCAGACAGCACCCGCTTTATGAGCGATTACAACGGCATAAGGATAAAGGTTATCTCGGCTGTAAAGCAGGGAGACCATACCGCGAAGGTAAGGATCTACATCAACAAGAGCGAGATATACAAGTTCAAGGGTTACCTTAAGCTTTGCCTGCCGAAATCCTACATCACCAGAATGAAAGATTACGGCGCAGCCGGTGTGGATTTTTATGATATTGCGGACAGCAGGATCTATGTGGATATCAATCCCGACGAGAGGACCTGGTGGTCCGTGACCGATTTTGCCATCAACGGGACGGTGAAATGCGATTCTGTCTGGGATTCGAATAAAGCACAGTATATCCTTACACCGTATGCTGTCGGTAAGGGAAAGGTTTATTTCAGCATTGACATCGACTGGACGGTTTTTGTAAAGGAATACGAAGCCGGCGCTAGCGTGCTCGATCTTGTACGCCTCGGATTCCACACGCCGGCGAACGAAAGAAAGAGGCTCCCTCTTGAATGGCCGGATCCAAGCGATCGAAGGTGGCCGCAAAACAAGCCCAAATATATCATAAGCCCGGACTTTGAAGCGCCCGGGACAACAGGATCCACCGGAGCAATGAGCTACTATCTGTATGATATAGTCACCGTCGAGCCTATAACGCGCGGTTATGCCCCTGAGGGAACGATCAGGACCCTTAAATTAATGATCGACCTTAGCAATGTTTATGCGGTTTCGGACTACTATGAAAACGGTTTTGTGTATTTCAACCTGAACAGAAACTCAGATGCCGGATGGGTCATGTCCGGCGATGTAGTCCGGTACAGGCTTGTTGATCCGAACTACCCGCCGTCTGGCGGCACAGGTGCCGCAGAGAACGACGGTATCGACTACTCGCTCCAGCAGGATGTGATCATCTACGCTGCCGACAGCGAAGGCAACGCAGTGGAAAACGTCAGCATAAACATGACACAGGAAAAGCTCGTTACCGGTTTTGCCTACAAGTGGTACAGCACAGACGGCGGAGCCAAGTGGAAGGAGGCCAAGAGCCCTCTCACGGACAAACAGTTCCAGTCGCTCCTTAACAAGGGCATGACTCTGTGGCTTGCGGATTCCTACGATAAAAAGGCAAAAGCCCTTACAGAGGATGCCGTTGTTTACAAGTTTGCAAAGATCGAAGCGCGTCCAAAGGCTCCAAAGCTCAAGGTCGAATACGCAACCTACGCGGACGACACCGGTGCGACAGCAGGCCAGTGGGGCCTTGCGGATTCAAGCTTCGCGCCCATAGCTTCTGCTACCCTTGCTTCTCTTGAGATAGGAGCAGCATCTGCCGATAAGAAATCCGTTTCCGAAAAGGGGTACGGTGTATGGCCCGCAGAAGGCGGCCTTGCAGTTCCCGAGCTTTCGGGCGACAAAGTACAGACTGCAGTTTATTATGTGCGCGTACAGGCCACTGAGACCACCCCTGCCAGCAAGCTGGTAAAGGTTTCGGTAAAGGGCCGGCAGAAGGCGCCTAAGCTTAAAGCAGATTACAAGAAGGAGATCATAAAGCTTAAAGACGGTATGACGATCTACTTCGGTTCCCAGGCCCCCTTCGACCTCACCGCGGTTGAAGCTGATGCTTCCACCTACGACGACTACGAAGGGCGGATCATCCATATTGATAACAAGGATGCCGCAAAGAACGGTGTAAGCCTTTCTTGCTACCTTACGGGCACAAGGAACACCATCCTCGTCTGGACCAACGCAACAGCAAAAAAGCCTGCCTCTGCTCCACAGGAGATAACGCTTGCGGCCCGCGCTGCTATAGGCACAGAAACCCTCACGGTTTCAAAGGGCAAAGCCACACTCGACAAGAAATACGAGGTTTACGACCCCGCAAAGCAAAAGTGGGGATCCCTTCCCAAGGTAACCGAGTCCTGCGAGCTGAAGGTAAGGCTGAAAGCCACCGCCAAAGGCGGCAAGGAAGACGACACCTCCTTTGCAGCCAGCGACGAGGCAATCCTTAAGATCAACTACGGCATATGGGATGCGGACAAGAAAAAGTCCGGCATTACAGCTGCAGAGATCGTAACTGAATAAAACCGGATAGCTGTGAAAAGCTCAGAAGGTCAACAAAGCCCCCGGCCACAACCGGGGGCTAATATTATTTATTCGGGTCTTTTGTTCCTTCCCCAGAACACGTTGTAGCGGTCGGGCCTCCAGCCGGGCTTAACGTCCTTTACGGCTGTTGCTGCGTCGATCACTTCGTCGTTGTTATCGAGGTCGATGAGCTTGTACCTGTCGTTGCCCAGGCCGATCTCCTTCATGTAGCTTAGCTGCCTTAAGCCATGGCGGGTCTCCACGCGGTTGATCAGCGCTTTTCCGCCGTTTTCAGGCAGGTTATAGAGCAGGTCCACGCAGGCCTGGTCCACCGCCAGGATATCAAGCGACGCAAGGATACCTATATCCGGCGTTACAACAGGCTCGGCATCCGCGCCTTCGCAATCGCAGGATACGGACATATTCCGCATTACGTTTATGAAGCATATCTGCGGGGAGAAACGGTCCACTACAGACTTTGTGCTCTCTGAAATGCGCTCCATAAGCTCTTCTTCGCCTATGCCCCACATATTGTTCGAACCCTCGGGGGTATGGATCTCTTTCTTGCCAATGCGGCCGTCTGCGCATCCGATGCCGATGTTCTTGTTACTGCCGCCGAAACCGCCCATTGTATGGCCCTTAAAGTGCGTCAGGACAAGGAGCGAATCGTAGTCAAGAAGCCCTTTCCCCACGTGCATCTCCTTGAACCACTTGCCGTTTTTCACAGGCAGTGTCGCAACACCGTGTTCGTCGGTGATGTTTACGGGGCAAAACGTCCAGCCGTTGATCTCAAGAGTTTTCCTGTGCTCTTCCGTGGTGTAGCGGCTTCCCTCGTAATAGGTGTTGGTCTCCACTATCTCTGCGTCCGGAAGGCGCTCAGAAAGCAGTTCTTTCACCCAGGGGCGCGGCAGGAAGTTGGGCCCTTTAGCTTCCCCTGTGTGGAGCTTTACTGCAACTTTTCCTTTAAGGACACCGCCCACGCGGTCATAGATCTTTTTCAGGCCTTCGCCCGAAAGATCGCGTGTGAAAAACACTACTGATTCTGCGCCTTCGCGCTTGTCGAAAGGCAGATACCTGTTACCGCCCGTTCCGGGCACCGGTTTGTTCATCATTTTTCTTCCTCCCAGTATGTATTGCAGTCTAGATCGCGTTCGAATAGAATTTGCCTCTTTGGATCAATCCAGCTCTGCCAGCATCTTTGCAAGTTCCAGATAGAAGGGTTTGACATTGATCCTCTTTGTAAGGCCGCCCTGAAGAGACATATGGTCGCCCCTGAAGGTGGGCATAACGTACCAGCAGCCGGGCTCTATTGTGCTTCCTTCGGAAAAACGTGCAGAAGCAGCGCCAATGGGCGCTCCCGCCGATACCTCATTCACAAGGCCGTCGTTGGACTGCCAGGAAGCATCGACCTTAAAGCCTCCCTTGGTGGTGCCCGTGTACTTGCTCATTAAGGTGGCACCCTTCATAAAGATGCTTTCCGTGATGGAAGGATCCGGCGTCACGCTCCCGTCCTCCTCTATTATAGACGATGAACAAGGATATGCAAAGTAGTAAACATCATCAAAAGTGGTGATCCTCCCGTTCAGCGCAAGTGCGTTGTCAATGTGCATGTCGTAGGAGGCGTAGTCCCAGGAAGCCCTGCCGTCAAGCACGGGCTTTGTATTTTTCGAAACAGCGTCGCTGTTTTTCTCGTATTTTTCTTCAACCTTAACCGCTGACGTGTTGAAGCTCCTGTCCTCATACATGTCGTAGGCTGTGGTCCCGTTTGTTGGCGCTGCAAGCGTAACAACGGCCAAGAGGTTGTCGCCGTTTCCGCCCCTGAAAAACGGGGAGATATCCGCGTCCGCAGTCACTGCCCGCTCCGAGGAACTGCCGTTTTTAAGGAGCTCGGAGAACAGCCTTATGGTCGCACCGCCGAAGGAATGGCCGATAAGAGCGATCTTTGAGTTTTCGAAATCCTTTAGGAGAGCCTTACCCGTAAAA
Source organism: Lachnospiraceae bacterium (assembly GCA_017958465.1). Lineage (GTDB taxonomy): Bacteria > Bacillota > Clostridia > Lachnospirales > Lachnospiraceae > SZUA-448. The sequence goes on along the minus strand of JAGDCQ010000213.1, from coordinate 11,726 downwards.
TCCTTTCCGTAGCGCTCGTGGCCTGCTGCCGCGCTGTGGGCCTCGCCATAATCCACTCTTGTTCCGGTAAGCTGGGCGTAAAGCTCGCAGGCCCTGTCCCAGGCGCTCCCTGTGGGGTCGACGGAGGCTGCATAGCTCTCGTACCCGTTGTTGTTAAGATATCTTATGATACTGCCGCCGGAAAGCCCCCAGTAGGGGAAGAATTCGTTCAGCAGGTCGTAGCTGCCCCAGCCCGAAAGACCGTGGACAAAAACATATTTAACATCGCTCCTGCGCTGCTTTTGAAACCCTATAGCGCCGGACAGAACGGTAACGGCCATTATCATACCTCCCATGCAAAGGGCTGTAAGCCCGATCCCAAGCTTTTTAACCCTAAAGAACGGGTAGGGCCCGTCGAGCTTCCCTGTGTGGTTCAGCCACAGCATAACACAGCCGTAAACAGCGGTAAGCGCAACCGGAAGCAATATCCACAGGAACGGTGCCTTGTCCTCCGCAAAAAGGTAGGAAAGCGTTGAAACGACCGGTATGAGCACGTTATGGAACAGCGCTCCGCCGGAAGCCAGGCGTTCCCTTACTCCGCCTGCCACCGGCACCAGGATGCAGACCGTTACAAATAAGGTCATAGCCAAAAGGCTTGCAGATGTGAGCCTCAAGACCTGCACAAAGCCTTTTTGCCCTAGTATCACCAGGAGCAGCGAAACCGGCACCGCAAAAAGGTTTGCGGCAACCGAGTAGTTTGCTATTGTCTTTGTGCCTTTTTTTCTGACTTTAATAAAAGCCACCAGTTCAAATATCAGTATCAGCAGATTCAGTATTCTTGCCATTATTTCTCCTTGCTTTTTCAAACTCTGCCTGCATGGTGGGATTGCCCTTTGTAAGCCGCTTTACGCTTACATCCTCCACCTTGCCGGTTGCGATCCTGAGCTGATTGTCGGATCCAAGGAGCTCCTTCTTCACCTTTTCAAGGTGGTCGATGGTCTTGTCTATCTCGGCGATAGCCTTGTCGAAGTGGTCGTGGGCAAGGGTGTAGTTCCTGCCGAAGTCGTCCTTGAATTTGTTCAGGTTGTCCTCAAAGTTTGTGATATCTATGTTCTGGCTCCTGATCACCGCCAGCTCCTGTTTGTAAGCCAGGGAGTTCATCGCCGCATTGCGTAGCAGCGTGATGATGGGGATAAAGCACTGGGGCCTTACAACGTACATCTTGTCGTACTTGTAGGAAACGTCCACGATCCCTGCGTTGTACAGCTCGCTTTCGCTCTCCAGCATGGAGACGAGCACAGCGTACTCGCAGTTCTTTTCTCTGCGGTCCTTGTCCAGTTCCTTGAAGAAATCCTCGTTTTTGTGCTTGGTCGCGGTCTCGTCCATCTCGTTCTTCATCTCGAACATGATGGAGATGATCTCGTTGCCCTGCCCATCGGATTCACGGTATATATAATCGCCCTTGCTACCTGTCCGGGCGTCGTTGTCCTTCTCAAAATAAGCGTTTCTAAAGGCCGTAGCACGGAGCTGGTTGAACTGGATCTCGCAGTGCTGCTCCAGGGTCTCGCCAACCATCTTCGTAGACATCTTAGTTTTCAGATCCTTGTAGAACTGGATCTGGGTATCCTTTTCAGCTACTATGAGCTCGTGCTTTTCCTTTTCGGTGTAGAGCTGCCTTTCAAGGCTCCTCTTCTCGTTTTCCACCTTGTCCACAGCCTCGAGAACTGCAAGCTTGCGCCTGTTGTCCTCTTCGGAAACAGTGCTCTTAAGGCGTTCGATCTCGCTCCTCGCGCGGAAAAGCTCATCTTTCAGCTTCTGGGTCTCCTTCTCAAAGGCTTCCCTGGTCTTAAGCGTGATCTGGGCTTCCTTTGCATCAAGCTCCGTTCTGTGCTTCTCGTTGAGGCTGCCCACAGCCTCCGTCACACGGGCCTCAACCTCGTGTTTGAACTCGCTGTCACGGATCTGCCGGATGATGGAATCCAGCTCACTCTCGTCTACTGAAAAAACCTGGCCGCAGTGCGGGCACCTAAGATCTGCCATATAAACCTCCAATAAGAATTCTCATTATGTCTTGATTATAATATTTCAGAAGACGGATATAAAGAAAAAAATCATCAGGAGCGTTCAAAGTAGAAATACGTGTCATCCTCTTTCACGGGCTCCAGCCCGCTTGCGGTGATCATCCTGAAGGAAGGGATGTTTTCACGATAGCACCGTGCCACCACCTTGAGTCCGAGCTTCTTTTCACCAAACTCGAGAGCGCTCTGGAAAGCCGCCTTTCCAAGGCCTTTCCCGTGATGTTCTTTAAGGATACGGCAGCCAAGCTCCGCTGTACCGTCGGAAGAAAACTTCCAAAGGACAGCCTCGCCTATCATCTCGCCGTCTTCCGAAAGCCTGACGGCAAAATTGATGGAGTCCCCGGCCTTTGTGTCGTAAACCACGGAATCGTAGAAGGTGTTTTCATCTACGGGATATGCGATGCTCAGATCCTCGCTGTAGTCATACCCCCAGTATTTATTGTTTTCAATGTCGGTGTTAAGCTCCATATATGCCTTTTTGTCTGTTTCGCGGAACTCCGTCAAAACAACACCGTCGCCGAAAACAACGGCGTCAGCGGGCATTTTCAAAGCCGGAGTGTTTACGTGCACAAGGTATTTATGGGCCATAAGCTCCGGATGGTACTGCATTTTTGAGGTCCTGAGCCCCTGGTCGCCGGAGTCGTCCTCGCGGTTCACATAACGGAGAGGGTGCCCAAGATGCTCGCAGATGAGCCTTACAAAGCCCGAATACATAGTTGGGTAGATGCCCTCGTACCGGGTAAGTGCCTTTTCAACATGGATGAGCAGCATGTCGCCCATCACCTCGCCGATGCTTACGGCTGCAAGACGACCGTCCGTAAAGAGCCCGGCAGCGTAAAGCCCAAGCTTTTCGTATACCTTAAGGAGCTCTTTTGTCCTCTCGATCTCCAGCTTTTCAAGGGCAAAGCCGTCCCTGTGCTCTTCCTCGTATTCATTTAACAGGTTTATAGCCTCAGGGTAGTCCTCTTCCTTAAGAAAGCGGATCTGCGGCTCTCCGTACAATTTCTTGAACTTGTTGATGTGATTTCTCTGGCCGTTGTACTTCTTACCCTTGAAGGTCATAGCCTCCTCGAAGGAATACACGTAATCGCTCCAGCGTCTGTCATAAGCGTACATACAAGGATCGAAACGTTTGTCATTCCTTATCTTTTCAAGGGTTTCCTCGTCCACTGCAAAAAACCTGACCGGCAGGTTCTTACGGCGCATATAGGCCATTATCTGGTCTATCATGGCGTCGGGCTCGGCACCGAAGGGGTAGCTGAAGGAAAGCTGTTCGCCGATGATCTGGCTTACCGCAAAAGTATCCTTGTAGACACAGAACCTGATCTCGGCACCCTCATGCCACATAAAAAGGCTGCCTGCGGAAAGATCGTTGCAAAGCGACGGATTGTTTTTAATAAGCGGCAGCACCCTTTGAAGCGCCGGAACAGAAAAAGGCTCAAATTCCAACATATTATCTCCTGACCTGCGTAAAACTGCATTTGTTGAAACATTCTTATCATGTTTTGTCGATTATATTTTACACAATTATATTGCATAAAATATAATTTGTCAAGAGACATTTCTTATGTCTCTTCAAGCCTTGGGTTTTAACCCTTTTCCTCACAGTTTCAGCTCAACCCTGATCCCGGGCTCTACTGCTGCTGCGAAGGTCTCTCCGTCTTTTACAGAGCCCACAACGCTTCCGTAGTGTACAGGGATCGCTACCTCGGGTTTTATGGTGTTTACAAGCTCCGCTGCCTTTGCAGCGTCCATAGTATAGGTACCGCCGACAGGGACCAGGGCGATGTCGCACTTTACAGCCTTTGCTTCTTTTGTGGCATCTGTATCACCGGCTATATAAATGCGCTTGCCGCACACGTTCAGGATATAACCGACCCAGCCTGCGCCCTTCGGGTGGAAAGGCTTCAGGATATTGTAAGCGGGGACAGTTTCAAGCTCAAGCCCGTCCACATTTTCAGAAGCACCGGGTTTAACGGTAACGATCCTGCCTACGCTTGAGGCAACCTCTCCTGCCTTCTTCTCCATCTTTTCCGGAACAACAAGGACAGTTTTGCCCGTGGAAACCTTCTTAACGGATTCCGGATCAAAGTGATCGTAATGATCGTGTGTGATCAGGATAAAGGTGGCATCATGCGGAGCCTCCTCCATCTGGAAAGGATCTGCGTAGATCACGCTGTCACCTGCATCGATCCTGATGCTGTTCTGTTTGTAAACCCTGATGTTTTCTGTCATAAGCCCCTCCGTTATATATCTTTCCAAGGATGCCTTAAGCATAAGGTATCTTTGGTATTTCTCCTCTTTTGCAAAATGGACTTCCCGGAACTGTTCCGGATTGTCCGTGTAGTCCAGCAATTCTCTGCCAAACTGCTCGCTGGTAAGATCAAAAACACAGTCTCCCACCACGTTGTAGCAGTGGAAGTTTCCGCCCGGGCGCTCTATCCCGCAGACCTTCCCGCCAAAAATGTCCTGCGCCAGGAACGCAGTTATGGAGCACTGTCCAAGGGTTTTGTTTTCCTTTGTCCAGTCCCCGCGCATCCTTGGCGCACAGGTATCCGCGCACCACAGCTCTGAAAGGATGTCGTAGAGCTTTTGAGGGCTTTCGACCTTTTTATATTTTTCGTTGACAGGCGGGACCTTTGCACCTTCCCAGCCGTAAAAAGAATATTTTTCCGCCATATCCGCTCCTGTTTCAGTTTTTTCTCCCCCCGACAGTTACAAGTATAGCGTTAATCCTTTCCGAAGACAATTTCTTTTTTCTCTTTCCGTATGCGAAAAGCTTCAGATAAAAGCGCTGAAGAAGCTTCTAAAAGAGGCTCAGGCCTCCGGGGATATCCACTATACAGGCTGCGTATACCAGATGCCCGGGTTTTTTATGCCGTCCGCCGCATATATAATATTTTAAAATATTATTCTTGACATAATACTTTTTAAATGTTATAACAAATGTGTTCTTAGATATTATCTCGGAAATAATATCACTGTGTATTGCGCATACAGTCTGATCTTCCGGGGTTTAGGCCCCGGCAAAGCAAAGGAGGCATAACATGACCAAAAAGAAAGAAGCACCCTCACATCCCATCACCGTAGAGGATCACATTGAGCTCAACAAGCAGAACACACAAAAAAAGCACAGCGCTGTTAACGACGCACTTAAATTCCCCGTAGGGGACCAGTTTGAGAAGGACCTTACAGAGATCCTTGACAGCGACTGCGAGGCCAACGGCGAAACAGTTGTTATCGCGCTTGTGGACTTCGACAACTTCCTGCATATCAACAACGACTTCGGGCGCGAAGTTGGCGACAAAGTGCTGATCGCGACAGGCCTCTACATAAAGGAGCACCTTCCGAAGGACGCCTGTGTTTACAGGATCGGCGGCGACGAGTTCGGTATCATTTTCAAGGGCGAAACCGAACGAGAGGAGATCTTCCTTTTCCTCAACGACCTGAAAAACGGTTTCGACGTGAAGACTCCCGACGGGGCAAGCCAGTCCCTGACAATCGGAATGGCCACAGCTTTTGTGGATGCGTCGCGCTGCGCAGAGCTTGTAAGGAAGGCTGACGGCGCTCTTTACCGCGCAAAAGTGAGCGGGCGCAACCGAGTTGCCATGGCAAAGGAAGAAAAGATGATCCCAAAGACCAGCCACTACACAGGAGACCAGCTCCAGCGCCTGGCTAAGCTGTCAAAGCGCGAGGGCATCGGCGAAGCCATTCTCTTAAGAGAGGCCCTTGACATCCTTTTGAAAAAATACGATATCTGATAAAAAACGGTGGGTACCTGCAATACCCACCGTTTTGCTTTATAGAATATTTACTTAGATATTTCGCTCTGGGCAGGTTTTCCCGCGATCCATTTCACGAGCATCACAATGCCCATTATCACAAGGATCGGGATCGCAAAGGTGACAAGACCCGAAACAACAAGCCCTATAAGCATGACAGGAAGAAAGATCAGCCCGAAGAATACTTTAGCCATCCCCCAGGTGAACTTAAAAGCGAAGCCTATCATTCTTGCGAATACAGCTATCATTAAAATAATAAACAGAGTGATCATATCTGCCTCCTGTATGATTTTTGTTCGTTTTCCGGCCCGTTTGCTTGGCCTCTTTACAGGAGATAATATACCGTATCATTCTTAAACGGTCTTTTAAGGAAGATTAAAAACAGATTAATTTTTATGCTCCCGACGCCAATATCGGGCCTGACCTGGTTTCAAGATTGGCCTTGATATTTCGGCGAACAATAAATAGGTATTTCTAATTCTTTATGATCATGTTATAATCAAAGCGAAAAATCAGGGTGCTCAACAGTTTACGGGACCGGTTCCCGTCAACGGGGAGGGAAAAATGTTCTGCTGCGATCATAAAAAGCTCAGATTGTCATTCAATCATTTTCACAAAATGGAATTAAAGGATCTGCCGGAGTACGGTGAATTCTGTCTTCTTGAACTAAAGGACGGACGCTATACCGGCGGGGAATGGTGCCCGAACAACGATAACGGCGAAGGAGAGAAAATCTCCGGAAAGTTTGTCCGCGGAACCGCTGATACGGTCTCGCACGAAGAAGTTGTAAGATGGCATTCTCTTGACCGTGATGATCTTACAAACTGCCTCGAGCAGGAGGATCTGAACTGGATCAATCTCGGAGGCAGGGAAGATGACGGAGAATCCGTGCAGTTCAAGGGCTTTAAGTCCACAAGGGACGGGAAATACCCGAAAAGTGAGCAGTACTGCCTTCTGATACTGATGGACGGGCGCCTTGGCGCCGGAAGATGGGACAAGTTCTATCACGGAAAAATAAAGGGGAGCTTTATCTATGCTCCCGCGCTGGCACAGTACACCATCGACAGAGTGTGGGCATGGACTCCTTTAAGCCCGGATCATATTTTTGAAGCGCAGGAAGAAGAGGAAAAAGAGAAACGGCTCGAGAGAAAGCTGAATAAGAACCCTTCGACCGATCCGGAACTGTTCAAATACGGAACGGATATTAAAGTTTATTACGAAAAGGCGCTTGCAAAGCTGCGTAAGAAATACCCGTGGGCAACCGTGACCCAGATGAAAAAGGCGGATCAATGGATCATCACGCCTCTTCACGGAAAGTACGTTTTCGCGCAGGATCACGGGATGATCTTAGACGTCAGGCAGATCAATGAATGGAAGGACGGAAGCACTGCCGACGAGTTTATTGATTTCCTGTGCAAGTATACGGAAAACTCCGTCCGCGACTCCAATCCCGACCGGAGATTCAAGTTTGGCATGGATATCAGGGTTTATCTTGACAAGGCCTTCGAGAATGTCAAAAAGGATTACCGTTGGATCGACAGGAAAACGCTCGATAAAGCCTGCCGTTACGTGATAAAGCAGGTCAACGGAGATTGGGAATTTGTCAAAGAGTACGGGAAAAACGGCGGAGAGTACGTTTGCGACTGTCCTTCCGCCGAGAAATTCATAGAGTTTGTTGAGAACGATTACCAAAACGCCGCACTCCGCGTGAACACGGTCGTGGATGTGTATAGAGTTCCGCACGGGCATGTCATCCTTAACGGATGGGGCCTTGAGCGGTACGAATTCTCAAAGCTTAAGTCCGGCGACTACAAGGTTTATGTACAGGCCGGCGACCGCGTGACCGGCGGCGGCAGGGAGTTCTTTATCACTCCGTACTGCTTTGAGGCAAAGACCTATGATGAATTCTTAAACCGCTACCTCGAGATAGTCCCCGGCAACAGCTTCGGTCTTAACAAGGATGACCTTATCGCAGACGTAAAACTAAAGGGGTTCCTGGGGTATTGACGCCGGTAAAAAATATGCGCCGCAGGGCACAAAAAAGAAAGACCACTCCCGAACTCATTTTTTCACTAAAACCAAAACCCGAGGATCACAAATAACAACCCGGCTATTTCGCAGGCCATAAACGAGGTATAGCCCTTTTCCTCCGCATTAAGGTCCTGAAAGGCATCAACCTCATCCTCCAAACGGTCTCCCATATCCTTCTTTTCGGATTCTTTCTTCTTTTTACCCTTAGTAAACATCCTTCTGATGTCAAGAAAAATCCCGTCCATTTGCAGGTAGGAAAACCATCCGAGGGCTGCAAGGAGCAGGCCTAAGGTCTGGAACGCAAAGCCTATCCCCCGCACGCCTGCATCGACATATTTTTCCCACGCAAAAGAGGCGGCCAGTATTATCACCATTCTGATGAACGATTTATATACTATTGGCCGCCATAGATCTTTTCTTTTGATAAAGCTGAATAATTTCTTCATGTTGCAATGATCCGGTCCAAAACAACGGGCTTACGCCAGTTCTTTTCTGTAGCCTTCAAGCTCCGCCTTGTTGCCGTAAACAAAGTGTCCCTCTTTGATCTCAACCCATTCGGGTTTGTCCACCGAATAGTCATGAACCGAAGGGTCATAAACCAGGAGCTTTTTCTGCTTTTCATAAACAGGATCCGGGATAGGGATCGCGGAAAGAAGCGCCTTTGTGTAGGGATGAAGCGGGTTTGCAAAAAGCTCCTCCGTTTCAGCCAGCTCTACGATCCTGCCCTTGTAAATAACGGCGATCCTGTCTGAAATATATTTTACCACAGAAAGGTCGTGAGCGATAAATAAATATGTAAGTCCCTTTTCAGCTTTTAGTTTGTTAAGCAGGTTCAGGACCTGAGCCCTGATGGAAACATCAAGGGCCGAAATAGGCTCGTCTGCCACTACAAACTCAGGATCCATGATCAGGGCTCTCGCAATGCCGATCCTCTGCCTCTGACCCCCCGAAAACTCGTGGGGGAAACGGGATGCAAACTCCGGCAGCAACCCTACGCCCTTAAGGGCCTCCTGCACCTTGCGGGCTCTGTCTTTATTGTCCCTGTACAGCTTAAAATTATATAAACCTTCCGAGATGATGTAGTCGACCTTGGCTCTCTCGTTAAGGGAAGCCTGCGGATCCTGAAAGATCATCTGGATCTTTCTTATAACTTCACGGTCGAGCTCTTTTGAGATCTTTCCGTTTATCTTCTGTCCCTTAAAGATAATATCTCCGGAAGTTGTAGGATTTATGCGAAGAATAGCCCGTCCTATGGTGGTCTTTCCCGAGCCCGACTCACCTACAAGTGAGAATGTTTCCCCTTTATAGATATCGAAGTTAACATGATCCACGGCAACAAACTTTCTTCGTCCCGTGCCAAAGGTGATCTGGACATCTTTAACTTCAAGAAGCTTTTCTTTTTCCATCATCAATAAACTTTCCTTCTGATTATTTCACGGTAATTAACAATGTTTGAAGGTCTTTCAAACTTAGGGCATCTGGGGTCAAGATACCAGGTTTTCGCCTTATGCGTTTCAGAAACGTCGAAAAACGGCGGTTCTTTTACAAAGTCGATGGCCAGAGCCCTTTTGTTTCTGGGAGCAAAGGCATCGCCCTTGATCTCCACAAAGAGGTTGGGCGGAGTTCCCTCGATGGCTTCAAGATCTTCTCCCTTTTCTCCAAGCTGCGGTAACGCAGAGAGGAGAGCCCAGGTGTACGGGTGCCAAGCATCAAAGAATATCTCATCCGCAAGGCCGTATTCAACTATCTGGCCGGCATACATTACTGCCACTCTGTCGGCAACGTTTGCAACAACACCAAGGTCGTGGGTAATGTAGATAACCGTCATGTTAAGCTCTTCTTTAAGCTTTCTGATCAGGTCAAGGATCTGGGCCTGGATCGTAACATCCAGGGCAGTTGTGGGCTCGTCACAGATAAGAATGTCCGGGTTGCAGGAAACTGCAATGGCAATAACAACTCTTTGTCTCATACCGCCTGAGAACTCGTGGGGGTACTGGTTATAGCGTTTTTCCGGCTCAGGGATGCCTACTTTCCTGAGCATTTCTATGGCGATGGCCTTCGCTTCCGCGCCCTTAACGCCTCTGTGCAGCTCTATGGCTTCCTTGATCTGTGAACCGATCCTCTTAAGCGGGTTAAGAGAGGTCATAGGGTCCTGCATGACCATGGCTATCTTTTTACCTCTGATGGTCAGCCACTCTTTCTCTGTCTTAAACTTTGCAATATCCTGACCGTCATAGATAATCTGCCCGTTTGTGACAAAACCGTTTGAATCAAGCATTCCGATGAAAGACTTGGTGAAAACACTTTTTCCGGAGCCGGATTCGCCTACGATCGCAAGGGTTTCACCCCTGTATATATCCAAAGAGCATTTTCTGATCGCTTTAAGCTTTTTTCCGCGTAGGCTGAACTCAATATCCACGTCCTTCGCAGACAAAATAACATCTTTTTCTTCCACTTCTGTAGCTCCTTATCTGTGTGTTTTAGGATCTGCCGCGTCAGAAAAGGCATTTCCTGCGAGGTAGAATGCAACCGTGATGATCGAAACATTGATCGCAGGGAATACAAGCAGGTACGGGAAATCAAGAAAATAGGTCCTTGCGTTTCTAAGCAAAATACCGAGGGAAGGGGTGTTGACATCAAGACCCAGACCAAGGTATGAAAGTGTGGACTCTGTGGCGATAGTTCCGGGAATGGACAGCGCAAGCCTTAAGATAATTACGCTTACCAGGTAGGGCAGGATATTCTTTAACAGTATCCTGTAGATAGGCGTACCAAGGCACCTGGAAGCCAGGTTGTATTCCCTGTCTCTGTACATAAACACAAGGTTTCTCACGTTTCTTGCCATGGGCAGCCATCCGAAGAACATGAGTGAAAACGCCATGATCCAGAAACTTCGGCCAACCACCAGCGCAATAAGCGTCAGGTAGATGATACGCGGAACATTGTAGATGATGTTGTACAGCTCTGTGAAGAATCCGTCCGCTTTTCTGACATAGCCCCAGATCAATCCGATGGTGATACCTATAAGGCACTCGCCCAGCGCTACAATGCCCGCAAGTTCGATGGAAATACGGGTGGCGTACCAAACCTGGCTCCAGTAGTCACGGCCGATGTTATCGGTACCGAACCAATATTCCTGATTAGGTCTGGTGAAGGAAAGGTCTGAGTTTGTTTTAAGGTGGAGCGGGTCATATTTTGATATATAAAGAGCGATAAAGGTAAACATAAATATGGCAAGGAATACGCCGAGCATTACCACCGCTACTTTTTTCTTAAAGAAGTTCTTGAATACCGATCTCCAGTAGGAATAGCTTTCATCGCCGATGGCTTCTGCCTGTTCGGGATTGTAGGGCACAAAATAGAACAGATCGTCTTCGTTTATTTCCGCGCCTTCTGCAGGAACAGGCTGTTGGATGTTCATTTTTTCTGTTGTTTCATTTTCCATGATCACCTTACATCCTCCTTCTCTGCAAGTTTAATTCTCGGGTCGATCAGCATCATAAGAATATCGCCCAGGAATACGCCTAAAACGCCGATCACAGCGTAAAAGATAACAAGCGTCTGAACCACGTTCAGGTCATATCTGTTGATGGCATCCGTAAGCAGCGGGCCCATACCCGGAACCGAGAAGAACCTCTCCACCAGCAGGGAACCGCCTATCGTTTCAAGGAACGACAGAGGCAGGTACTGAGCCAGGGGAACAAAGGCATTCTTCAGGATGTGCTTTATCATTATCTGACGCGAGGTAAGGCCTTTAACCTTTGCAAGCTTGATATAGTCTTTGTTGAGCTCATCCACCATATATCTTCTTGTCCAGAGCCCGTATCCCGCAATAGAGGTAAGGCAAAGGCACGTT
>JAGDCQ010000024.1 GCA_017958465.1 Lachnospiraceae bacterium | reverse complement strand
CTTATCGGTGAAGAGGACTTTGTGATCAATGATGAGTGCCTGTTCCTGGATGAGAGCGGGAACGCCTACGCTGTCTGCCTTCCGGGGTACGGAAAGCCCCTGAGGAACCAGTTTTCCTCTTTGTTCGAGTATTTTATGGACAAGATAGATTATAAAGACAAGGCTGCCGTTGTGGCCCTTTATGATATCTACCGAAAGAGCAGGGAACCGGATTTTAATTTTGAATACATCAGGAAGGTTTTCGGAGCGCGCGATAAAAAGGTTGAAAGCAGGGAGGTAAGCCCCGAAGGGGATCCTTCGATGCAGGAGCTGTTTTTTGAGGCAGCACCTGTTTTGAAAGAACCGGTCGCAGAGGCTGTATCGGTAAGGGAAGAGCGCGCCAGTGCGCCAAAGCCTGCTGCAAAGCCGCAAAAGCGGAGGAAGAAACCCATCTTTACTTTCATGGACAAGGGTGATGAGACCTGTCTGCTCTACAGCGGCGAGGACAAAGGTGTAGCCCTGGAGTCTAAGGAGACAGGGGAAACCATTTTTATCAGCAAGTGGCCTTTTACCATAGGGAAAGGCGACCCCTCCCATAAGCCGGATTATACGCTGCCTTATCCGCAGATATCACGAATGCACGCGAAACTCCTGAAAACTCCGGAGGGAGATATTAAGATCGAGGATATGCGATCCCTGAACGGTACCTTTGTTAACGGAAAAGAGCTCCCGGCCGGGAGCTCTGTAAAGATCGGTATAGGAGATCAGATCAGCTTTGCAAACAAGGCCTTTGTCCTGCAGGGAAGCTAAAGGCAGCAAAGCTCATTCGAAGCCCTTGAACACAGGCTCTCCTGTGTAGGTGTTTGCGGTATCCTCTCCGCGAAGGACCTTGAGGACGGCTTCTGCCATGGCTTCCTGCTCGACCTCACCCGGGTAGAGCTCTATGGGAGCCAGGAACCCGCAGCGATTCTTTATGAAATCAACAAGGTCATTAAAGCGTACAAGCCCGCCTGTAAGGAGGATCGCGTCGACCTTGCCCTTAAGGACGGTGCTCATGGCGCCGATCTCTTTACATATCTGGTAGCACATGGTCTCCCAGATGAGTTTTGCGTATTTGTCGCCGCTTTCTATGCGTTCGTGGATGGTGTCGGAGTTGGAGGTGCCAAAATGGTTAACAAAGCCGCCTGCGCGCGAGAGCATGATCCGAAGCTCGCTTACGGTGTGGCCGGATTCAAGATAGTCGCATATCTCGAGGATGGGGATGCTTCCAAGCCTTGTGGGGGTGAAAGGACCGTCTCCGCCCGCACCTTCGTTGCTGTCTATCATCTTGCCGTATTCGTGGGCCGTGATGGTGATGCCGCCATCTATGTGGCAGATGATGAACCTGCAGTCCTCATACTTCTTTCCGAGCTTTTGCGCATGGATCGCGGCTATACCCTTCTGGTTTAAAACATGGGTCTGGGCCTTCCTGTACACTCCTTTTATGCCTGTCGGGCGTGCATAATCGCAGAGTTCGTCCACGTTCGTAGGGTTGAGAGTGAACATTTTTCCGCCATATTCTTTGCAGAGCTCATAGGCGATCATGACACCGAGCTTTGCAGGGTGGTTGTTGCCGCCTACGGCACGCTTTGTATCGTCGTAGAGCCTGTCGTCGATAACCGTAACGCCCGCATGCTGGGTTTGCGCGCTTCCGCCGCGGCCAACAAAAACGTCGATATCGGAAGGGTTTGTATTATGGGCTTTCAGAAAGTCCAGGATGACCTGCTTTCTAAAGCCTGTCTGGTCGTTAACGTGAGGGAACTTCAGAAGCTCGGGGGCATCATGAAAAAGGCTTTCGGTATACAGGTTTTTGTCGTCCTCAAAAAGGCTGATCTTTGTAGAGGTTGAACCGGGGTTGATCACCAGAATCTTGTACATGTTTTGTTTATCTCCGTCAGGCCGCAAAACTGCGGCATAGTATGTTTGTTTTGTCCTGACCGTTATGCGCGGATAACGGCGGTAAGGATGGAATTATATTTGTTTTCGGGGGTGTCGGACCGTGAAGTCATAACAACGGGAATAAGCGTTCCGATAATGTTGCTTGAGGAAACGGTGTTCATCATATAGATCACGGCTTTGAGCATAAGGTTTCCGGAGTCGAGATCCGGGAGCAGCAGGATATCGGCATCTCCGGCTACTTCGCTCACTATCCCCTTGTGAGCGGCGGATTCGGCTGAGATGGCGTTGTCGAGGGCAAGAGGCCCGTCTACGATACATCCCTTTATCTGGCCGCGCTTGTTGGCAACAGCCAGCATTGCGGCATCAATGGTGGAAGGGATCTTCGGATTAACTATCTCTACGGGGGTGATGACAGCGACCTTGGGGGTTTCAATCCCGAGGGCACGGGTAAAGATAACAGCATTGTTTATGATCTTGATCTTTTCGGAATAATCGGGTGCGATCACGACAGCACAGTCTGTAGCGGTGATAAGCCTGCCGCCGTATTCGAAAACGGTGGCCTCTGTAAGCATGCCTTTTTCGGGCAGGAATCCGTAGGATTTGTCGAGGATGGCTCTAAGGTAGTCGCCGGACTGCATAAGACCCTTCATGGGCATGTCGGCTTTTCCGTCCCGGACGCGCTCGCAGGCGATCTTTACAGCCTTTAGAGGGTCGGGTTCATCGGTGATATCGTAATCGGCAGGGTTTTCACCCAAATCCTTCAGGTATTCCGCGGTTTTTTGCGCATCGCCCACAAGCTGGGGGTCTATGATGCCGTTCCTGGTGGCGCGGACCACTGACTCAAGGGCAACATCATCTGCGCTTGCGGCAAGGACCAGTTTTTTCGGGTTCTTTTTGTCTATAACTGCTTTTTCGATCTCCTTAAAAGTAGTATACATGGCAACTCTCCTTCTTGTTTAATGCTTTAATGCGCTAAACCGTTTTTTGTTATTATATCATCCGTTTCGGAAATATCAAGTTTTTTCTGTGTCTGTTTCGATTTTTGCGCACTAGCGAAGGTTGTATTTTTATGGCTATGGTGCTATAATGGTGTATTATAGGAGCGCCTGCGAAATGTTAGTAGATTTCATCAAAGAAAACCAGTTGAATCTCATGCTTATCCTAAGCGGCATTTGTGCACTGCTAGCTGTCCTGACCATCGCTACAAAATCTTTGTCGGGCAGACGCAGGGCTATCCTTGTGTTGCTCGAACTGAGCTCTATGGCACTCCTCATCGCCGACAGATACGCCTATATCTACCGCGGAAACATCACCGAAACAGGCTACTGGATGGTCCGGATCTGTAATTTCCTTGTCTATTTCCTTTCAATGTTAGATCTTGCTCTGTTTACCCTTTATCTTGCGGATCTTTGCGAACACGAGCTCGGGCTCTACAGGATACCTGTCCGTCTCAAGGTGATCATGATCATAGTATGCTCCAGCATGGTGATCCTTTGTGTTTCCCAGTTCTTTGGATGGTTTTATACCTTTGATGAGCAAAACAGGTATCATCGGACGCCGCTGTTCACGGTATGGTATCTGCTGCCGCTTCTGATCTCTGCGCTGATCCTGACAGTCATAATCCAGTATAATAAACGTTTAAAACCGCTTATCAGTCTTTCTTTGTTCCTGTTTGCCATCGTTCCGATGGCTGCGAGCATCCTCCAGCTGTTCCTGTACGGGCTGTCCCTTACAAACCTGTCGATGGTAGGGATGGTCATCCTGCTTTATATGTTCGCGCTTTTCGACCTTAATGACGAAGTGGAGCGTGCAAATAAACGTGAGCTTGCGCTCGTGAACGATGAGAAAGAAAGGCTCCAGCTTGTTTTCTCCCAGACTGCGGAAGCACTTGCCAACGCTATCGATGCAAAAGACAAATACACCCACGGCCATTCAAGGCGTGTGGCCTGGTATTCGCGCAAGATCGCCGAGGCAGCGGGAAAGTCGCCGGAAGAGTGCCAGAATATCTACTTTGCGGCCCTTCTCCATGACGTTGGAAAGATAGGTGTCCCGGGCAATATCCTTAACAAAGAAGGGCGCCTTACCGACGAGGAGTTTGCGGCCATCAAGATGCATCCCGTTATCGGAAAGCAGATACTTTCCACCATCAGCGAGTCCCCCTATCTCAGCGTCGGCGCCCATTACCATCACGAACGTTATGACGGAAAAGGCTATCCCGAAGGCCTCAAAGGTGAAGATATTCCAGACATCGCCCGTGTGATCGGTGTTGCGGATGCGTATGATGCCATGACTTCAAAGCGTAGCTACAGGGATACGATGCCCCAGCAGATCGTCCGCGAAGAGTTCGTAAAGGGCATAGAAACCCAGTTTGATCCCGATTACGCCCTCATCATGATAGATATGATGGATCACGATACGCGCTACAAAATGAAGGAGCGTGACGAGATAAAGGAGCTTGGCGGCGATAACGAGCTTGTTTGCAACGAGTACAGATCGGTGATCTCTGAGGGGATCAGGGTAAACGAAAGGTTTACGAGCATCAGCCTGAATTATGAGCCTCACGAAGGCTTTAGCAGGGAAACAAGTATTCCTTCCATCGTGCTTTTTGATTCCATCGACGAGAGGGTTCACGAGACGGAAGCAAAGATCCGTCAGCTTCAGTATTTTGAATACGGTGAAATACGCGCGGACGGCAAAGTTGATTTTAAAAACGCAAGGAACGTGCAGACAGAGATCCGCCTGAAAAACAGCGGGATGAAGCCTATCACCAACGAGAAGCATCTGGAGATAAGCGCCGTAAAATACAGGGATCACGCTCTTGTGCGCATAGACAGTGACGAGCGGACCATAGAGATCACGATAGCGCTTCCGGACAGCACCAGATACCTTTATCTTGCGCTTACCGGCGAGAACTGCACGCTGTTCGACGTAGCGATAGACCGCTCCAGGGATGCCATCGATAAGGATTTCATCCCCCGCATCGCTGAAGAGATCGACTATATTAAAAACGCTCCAGAAGGCATCGTGCCTAACGTTCAGATAGAAGGCGCAAGGACAGCCGCCTCCCGTGGCATCCCCTTCAAAAAGGAGCTTACCCTTACGTTCTTTGCAAAGGCGCTCGAGACGGCCCGTCTTGTTTGGCACTGCCCTTATGTTCTCCTGTATTCGTCCGGCGACGGTTCCGTGGACGGCCCCATGTATGTTGAGTACGCCTGCCTCCGCGCAGACGGCGAGAGCACAACAGAGCCCGACCGTGTGGTGAACAAGACCATAGTCGACCGCCTGGACGCGTTTGAGACCTGGGACCTCTGGAAGGCCAAGCTGAAAGAGGGCATGGAGTGCAAAGCTACGATCAAAAGGAGCGGCCGCTCCTTCAAGGTCCAGACCGACATTGGCGGCATCTCTGTCACCCACGTGATGGAGATCAAAGGCAACATCGACAACCTGTACGTTGCCCTCACAGGCGATCAGGTCGTGATCACGGATGTGAGGGATCACAGCAACGACCACTGATCCGTATGAACCGGATCCGGCGGTTGTTGCTGTTTTTTTATACTTTCTTGCCTTTTTAGTGCATCTGGAGTATACTTGTTATATGTGTGAAAGTGGGCGTTTCGGTACGGGAAGAACGGAGCCCGCTAAGCAATGTATGAGAAGGGAAAGGGGAAACCGCCGGGGCGGTAAAAACTATGAGCAAAAGACAGTATGTAATGGCATTGGACCAGGGGACAACAAGCTCGAGATGCATAATCTTCAGCAAGGAGGGCGAGATAAAGAGCATCGCCCAGAAAGAGTTTACACAGATTTATCCGAAGCCCGGCTGGGT
>JAGDCQ010000212.1 GCA_017958465.1 Lachnospiraceae bacterium | reverse complement strand
TTTGCTCCGGTATCCTCAGCACCGATAACCCTGTTTACAACGCAGACAAGGATACAGAAGAGAAGATCTCGAAGCTCTATGTTCTTCGCGGCAAGGACCAGATCGAAGTAAAAGAGCTTTACGCAGGCGATATCGGCGCTATCGGCAAGCTTTCCAACACAAAGACAGGGGATACCCTCTCGACGAAGGCTAACCCCATCAACTACGATCGCGCAGAAATGCCCATTCCTTACACATATCAGAGATACGAGACAAAGAACAAGGGCGATGATGACAAGGTTTCACAGGCTCTCCAGAAGCTTATGGAAGAGGACCTTACCCTCAAAGTCGTTAACGATCCCGAGAACCGTCAGAGCCTTATCTACGGTCTTGGCGACCAGCATCTCGACGTTACCGTGAGCAAGCTCCTTTCCCGTTACAAGGTTGATGTAGAGCTCAGCAAGCCGCGCGTTCCTTATCGCGAGACTATCCGCAAGAAAGCTGCCATGATCCAGGGCCGCCATAAAAAGCAGTCCGGCGGCGCAGGCCAGTTCGGTGATGTTAAGATGGATTTCGAGCCTTCGGGCGATCTCGAGAAGCCTTACATCTTCGAAGAGAAGATCTTCGGCGGCGCAGTTCCGAAGAACTTCTTCCCTGCTATTGAAAAAGGTATCGCAGAGTCCGTACTCCGCGGACCGCTTGCAGGCTACCCCGTAGTAGGTATCAAGGCTACTCTTGTTGACGGTTCCTACCACCCTGTAGATTCAAACGAAATGGCATTCAAGATGGCATCCATTAAGGCCTTCAAGGCCGGCATCATGGAAGCAAGCCCTATCCTTCTTGAGCCTATCGCTTCCCTTAAGGTTGTAGTTCCGGACAAGTTCACCGGTGATGTAATGGGCGACCTTTCAAAGCGCCGTGGCAGGGTTCTCGGTATGAACCCCATCCACAACGGACGCCAGGAGATCCTCGCCGACATCCCGCTTGCAGAGCTTTACGGATACTGCACGGCACTCCGCTCCATGACAGGCGGTATCGGCGATTACTCCTACGAGTTCAACCGCTACGAGCCCGCTCCTGCGGATGTTCAGGCCAAGGTTATTGAAGAAGCCGACAAGCCTGTTGATACAGATGAAGATTGATCCCGATATCCGGAGAGGCTGTTTCAAGACAGCCTCTCTTTGGTTTACCTGCGACAGGTAAAAAAAGACACTAAAGAGGTTTGTTATGGCCCAGATCAGGTTTGAAGGGCTCTCGCTGGAAAGCGAGGGCAGGATTGTAGCGAAAGACATCAATTTTGAGGCAAATGCCGGGGATTTTATATGCGTGACCGGCGAGCGCGCGGCAAGGATGGAGTTTGTCAGGGTCCTTATGGGGATCAACAGGCCCGCGGAGGGCAGGATAGTTTTCGGAAACGGCCTGACAAGGGAGCTGATGGGGTTTCTGCCGAAGGAAACGGCTACCTACAGGAGCTACCCTATGTCTGTATTTGAGGTCGTACTGTCCGGATGCCTAAACAACGGCAAAGGCAGGCTTTTTTTCAAAAAGGCCGACAAGGAGAGGGCGGAGCATGCCCTTGAATACGTGGGGATCCCGGAGCTGAAAAAGAGAAAATATCACGAGCTTTCCGGCGGCCAGCAGCAAAAAGTGCTGTTTGCAAGGGCTCTTTGCGCCACCGATATGTTCCTGTGCCTTGACGAACCATTTACCGGCCTTGATGCCGGAGCCTGCGAGGAGCTGAGAAAGATCATGCACCGCGCCAACAGCGAGGAAAAGCTTACGATCCTTTCTGTTACCGAGACCCCGGAAAAGTTCTTCTGGTCCGACGAAGAGGACGCGAGGAACGCAGGTGAGTTCAAGGTTATAAAACTCGATAAATCCTCATTTTAGGTAAAAGTGTATCCGTAATCGTACTTTACTTTACCCCGAAAAAATGATAGAATAAGATGATAAATTATCGTATCAGGTGATAGTATGAGTGGAGTTAAGGAAGATCTAAAACAATATCTGACCGACTTTGGTGAGCTGGATGTCACGTTCCGCAAAAAGTTCCGGGAAACTATCGATTCCCACAGATGGAAGAGCATGAACGGCGTTTCCATCGAAGTGGTAGCGATAGGTATTATGGCTATCGTCATAATGATCCTGTACCACAGCGGCGAGACAGCGAATGCTTTCTTTTTGCAGCTCAGGTTTTTTTCAGTTATAGCTTTTATCGCTACATCCTTGATCGCTTCCTGTGTCTACCTCAGGATCAACAAGTATAATCCGCACAATTTAAAGCTTAAACGCATCGTGATGAACACAGCCTGGTGCCTTTGGTGCATAGAGTCGCTGCTGTGCTGCTTTTCTTTTGCCGCGGTAATGAAGGACGACCAGCTGGAGTACGCCATCACGATGACGCTCTTCGTTATGACATTGAGTTTTTACTCACTTATGAGAGCCTACATTTTCCTGCCGATCATCACGGCATATTGCGGTGTTTTTGTCGTATATGCGGTCATTTTTGAGGCTCCTGCCACAATGTATGTGTACATCCTTGTTATGTACATCCTGGCCCTTCTTGTAGCCGCCACCCGCTATATCCCGCTGCAGAACATTTTTGCGGAAAGCCAGCAGGTGGAACGTACCAACGAAAGGCTGCAGGACCTTGTTCAGGAGGCTGTTAAAAAGGCAAATGAGGCAAGCTCTGCAAGAGGCGATTTCTTCGCCCGCGCAAGCCACGATATGCGTACCCCCATGAACGGCATTCTCGGCCTTATCCACCTTACCCTCCAGGAAGAGGGGCTTACGCCGGTGGTAAAGGAAAACCTCAGTAAAATGGACATCACGGGCAGGTATCTGCTCAATCTTATAAACGATCTTCTCGATCTCCAGAAGATCGAAGACGGCAAGATCACTTTCAAGGCCGAACCTGTTGGCTGGCTGGATTTCATCGAGAGCATGCTTGTTGTCTTTGAGCCGGCGATAAACGAAAAAGAGCTCAATTTCAAGGTGGAAAAGATAAACCTTACGGATTGCTCCGTGAATATCGACTCCCTCAGGGTGCAGCAGATCTTCACGAATATCATCTCAAACGCCATCAAGTTTACAAATCCGGGAGGAAATATCCGCTGCATCATCGAAGAGACCGAGAAATCCGAGAACAGTATCCACCTTCGCTTCACTGTTTCGGATAATGGTATCGGTATGACAGAAGAGTTCCAGAAACACATCTTTGAGCCCTTCACGCAGGAGGACAACGGCATTTCCTTCGGAAACGGCACGGGCCTTGGCATGGCGATAGTCAAAAAGGTTGTGGAGATGCTCGGCGGCAATATCAGCATCGAGAGCGTGCGCGGCAAGGGCACAAAGGTTACCGTGGAGCTTCAGCTTGAACGCTGCGGCGCCGTGGTTGCAAAGAAGATCGAGACAAACGACGATATGTCCGCGCTCGTGGGCAAACGCGTCCTGCTCTGCGAGGACAACCCTCTCAACATGGAGATAGCGGTAAAACTCCTGGAGACAAAGGGTATGATCGTAGAAAAGGCGGAGAACGGAAAGGTCGGCGTCGAGAAGTTCCAGAAGTCCGCTCCCGGGTACTATTCGGTTGTCCTTATGGATATCAGGATGCCTATCATGAACGGCTACGACGCTACAAAGGCCATAAGGTCCTTGAGGCGTTCGGATGCGGGCACAGTGCCTATCATCGCAATGTCTGCCAACGCCTTCAGGGAGGATATCGATGAATCCCTGCGTTCCGGCATGAATGAGCATATCATAAAGCCTATAGTCGTTAAGACGCTTTACAGCACTATCTTAAAGTTTATCTGAAGCCCGTTTAACAGGTCTTTGGAAAGGGGGCAAGCCTATGAAGTTTACCAAAATGCAGGGTTGCGGCAATGACTACGTATATGTGGATGCTGTCAACAATAAAGTGGAGGACCGCGAAAAGCTCGCTGTCTCCGTAAGCGACAGACGTTTCGGGATCGGCTCGGACGGGCTTATCTGTATCGCTCCTTCCAAGGTTGCCGATTTCGCCATGGATATGTACAATGCCGACGGTTCAAGGGGAAAGATGTGCGGCAACGGCATCAGATGCCTTGGGAAGTTCGTTTATGACCATGGACTTACGGACAAGACAAAGCTTACTATCGAGACGCTTTCCGGCGTAAAGTACCTTGAGCTCAACGTTGTGGACGGGAAGGTGGACAGTGTTACGGTGGATATGGGAGCGCCGGAGACTGAAGCCTCAAAGATCCCTGCTAAGTTTGAAAAGTCGCCTGTGCTGAAGGCTCCCTTTGCTACAGACGAAAAGGTATACAGTGTGTCCTGTGTTTCCATGGGAAATCCCCATGCTGTGGTCTATGTAGATGATGTTTCTTCCTTCCCGGTGGAACAGGAGGGAAAAAAGTTTGAACACAGCCCCGTCTTTCCGGAAGGGGTAAACACAGAGTTTGTACAGGTCCTTGACAGAGGACATATTAAAATGCGTGTATGGGAGCGCGGTTCCGGCGAGACTTTCGCCTGCGGGACAGGCGCTTGCGGGTGTGCGTATGTGAGCATGCTCAACGGTCTGGTTGACAAAGAAGTATTTGTTGAGATGCTTGGCGGCACTCTGAAAATAAAATACGACGACGAAGACGGCCACATATATATGACCGGTCCTGCCGTTACGACATTCGAGGGAGAGACCTATGAAATTCGATAAGAACAGTTTTAAGGGACAGGAGGAGACTGATCCCAAGGCGCTTACGCTTATTGAGGTTGAAAAAGGAAAGTGGATGGCTTGTGGAGATGATATCTTCACAAAGGATTCCGGTGAGACCCTGGTTTTTGCACCGGCGATCTGCGACAAGCTGGGCTTTATCTATTCCGAAGAAGGCAGGAAGTGCCTTATCAAGAAATCGGATGTGTGCTACAACACATATATAAACGGTAAAACAGAATACGTCTTTACGCGAAACGGCGTTAATACAAAGCATGAGACGCTACCGGCCCCGACCTACACAAAAAAGGCGGGGTTGAATATTGCGCCTGCTTCCTTAAGGACTCTTTGCAATTTCTTTGTTTTCTCCGGCGGACGCGTAAAGAGCAGTGCTTTTGCGCTCTACGGGTATACAAAGATATATGCTTTTTCCGCTATCAGTGTTATAAAGAACTGCCCTTCGATAGGCTCCTGTTTTACTGAAAACGGGGAACCTCTTGAGGAGCGTGTAAAGAAGGAAAACGAGTTCAAGGTATGGATGAAGTACTCGGAGAAGCCTGCGGAACCCGAAGAAGTTCCGGAGGAGCCTGAAGTTGTTGCAACTCCCGAACCGGAGCCTGAACCTGTAGTTGAGGAGCCCGTGGCTGAAGAGCCCGCAGTGGAGGAGCCTGTGGCAGAAGTAGTTCCCGAGCCCGAGCCTGAGCCGGAACCTGAGCCTGAGCCGGAACCGGAACCTGAGCCCGAGCCTGAACCTGAACCGGAACCGGAACCTGAACCTGAACCCGAGCCTGAACCTGAACCTGCATACATCCAGCCGGATTATTTCA
>JAGDCQ010000211.1 GCA_017958465.1 Lachnospiraceae bacterium | reverse complement strand
GGATAAAGTGTAGTAAAGTGATAATTTGCGATCTTTGGACGTGCGTTTGTAACGGCTGCAAGGAGCGTGGACTTGCCAACGTTTGGGAAACCGATAAGACCCACATCCGCGATAACTTTCAGCTCAAGGATGACGTTGAGTTCCTTTGCCTCCTGACCGGGCTGGGCATACTTCGGCACCTGCATGGTGGGAGTAGCGTAATGCTGGTTGCCTTTTCCGCCCCTTCCGCCTTTAAGGATCACTGGCGCGTGTTATCGTGGGACATATCCGCAATAACCTTGCCGGAGTCCTCTTCTTTGATAACAGTGCCCTCCGGCACCTTAATGATGATGTCCTCGCCGTTCTGTCCGGAGCAGTTGTTGCCCTTTCCGTTCTCTCCGTTCTGGGCGCAGTATTTGCGTATGAAACGGAACTCCGTAAGGGTGTTAAGGCCTTTGTCCACAACAAAAACAACGTCGCCGCCTTTTCCGCCGTCACCGCCGTTAGGGCCGCCCGCCGCAACAAACTTCTCCCTGCGGAAAGCAACACAGCCGTCTCCGCCTTTTCCTGATCTTATGTAGATTTTCGCGATATCACAAAACATACTTTACCTCAAAACAAATGAAACCCTGAAAGAACTTCAGGGTTTCGGATCAATTGCAATTATTTCGACTCAACCGGATAAACAGAAGCCTGCTTCTTGTCTCTTCCAAGGCGTTCAAAACGTAATACACCGTCTGTTAAAGCGTAGAGCGTATCATCTCCGCCGCGGCCTACATTGAGACCGGGATGGATCTTGGTTCCGCGCTGACGATATAAAATATTACCTGCAACTACGAACTGTCCGTCTGCTCTCTTGGCTCCAAGTCTCTTGGACTCGGAATCACGTCCGTTCTTGGTAGAACCAACACCCTTTTTATGAGCGAAAAACTGAAGGTTCAAACGTAACATCATTACACCTCCTTATGGTTTTGACTCTTTCTGATTTCAATATACTTTTTGCCATATTCTTTTTTTACGGATTCAAGACCGAGAAGCAATGCTTTCAGCAAAAGCTCCGCATCTTCCCCGGGCTCCCGGATATTCAAAGACATGGCTCCTTTGGATTCTTCCTCGTGAAAGGCTGTAACACTGTCTGTGAAGACTTCGATCGAATTAACGGTATTTGTGACAAGCATGGAGACCGCAGCACAGACAATATCATGTCCGTGAGCAGCAAAACCTGCATGACCCGAAATATCAAACCCTGTAATCTTTTCGCCTTCGTAATAAAATGTTGCCTTGATCATGGGAGCACCTTGTCACTTAAGCTCAGGCATTGATCTTGTCGATCTTAACCTTTGTATACTGCTGTCTGTGACCGTTTTTCTTGTGATAACCGCTTTTTCTCTTGTATCTGTAAACGATGACTTTCTTGCCTTTGCCGTTTTCAAGAACGGTTGCGGAAACGCTTGCACCTGCTACGGTAGGGTTACCGAGAACGATGCCGTCATTATTTACTGCAAGAACCTGGTCAAATGTTACCTGTGCGCCTTCTTCTGCGCCAAGCTTCTCAACCTTAAGCACATCACCTTCAGCGACCTTGTACTGCTTGCCGCCTGTTGCAATAATGGCATACATATCTATGCTCCTCCTTACTATCCGCTGTTAACGGATTTACTCGCCAATTACGGTGCGAAGCTTTTGGAGACCAAAAGACATCGGCTTAAACCTCATTGTGCGGCACACTATAGTAACTTAACACAGGCATTTGCTTTTGTCAAGTTATTTTTATAAAAATATGCGAAATAAACTTAGCCTTTTTATCCGGCTTTCAGCCCTGCTTTTGAATATCATCCAAGGCCTTTAACTGGTCCTTAAGCGGGCGTCTAGTCTTCTTCCTTGTGACTTCCACAAGGTTCAGCCTTGTAGTATCCACCACGGCTGTCTTAATGGGATCGTGCCTTACGGCTTCGGAGAGCCTGTCAAAGAGCTCTGCCCTGTCCTTCCCGTCCAGCATATCTATAAAATCTATTATTATGATACCCGTGATATTGCGGAGCCGCAGCTGATATGCGATCTCCTCTGCCGCTTCCAGGTTGATCTTTCTAAACATTGCCTGGGTATCGTTCTTGCCTTTTATGGCCTTTTCCGTATTAACGTCGATGGCCGTCAGGGCTTCCGTGGTCTGTATTACAATGCTTCCGCCGCTCTTCAGCCACACTTTTTCATGGTAGCAGTCGCCTATGCACTTGCTTATATTGAACTTTGCATCAAGCGGGTAGTCGGCATTATCGTAAAACGAAAGCTTACCAAGGTCCTCGGGCTGGAAATCCGCAAGATATTCACGAAGAGTCTCGTAAATCTTCTCGTCGTCTGTTATGAATTCCTCAAAAACATCGGAATACCCATCCCTTACGATCCTTATATAATCCGGATAAGCCTTCTTTATCACCGAGAAACAGCTTCTTGTTTTTGCAAGGAGCAGTATCTTTTCGTATTCGGCCGCAAGGGAAACGGCTTCGTCCTTTATCCTTCCGGGGTCCGCTGCAAGCGCATTTGTGCGGACTATGAACCCATAGGAATCTGTGCACAAAGGAGTTACAAGGTCTTTTAGACGCCTGCGCTCCGCAGGATCCTCGATCTTAGAAGAAACGGAAACCTTTCCCGCATCTCTTGTAAGAACAAGATTTTTCCCCGTAAGCTCAATGGAGGTCGAGCATCCGGGTGCCTTGGACTTCACATTGTCCCTTGATACCTGGACAAGGATCTCATCCCCAACCTTAATATTGTCGCTGTTCCCGTGCTTTACAAAATACGGGTCGGTAACATCGGCAAGCGACAGGTAACAGATCTTCTTGTCGTTTATCTCTACAAAAGCAGCATTTATGTTCTTGATGATATTGCGCACCTTGCCCACACAGATATCGCCGAGCATGTATTTGTCATGCTCCGTATCTATGTCAAGGCCTATCATGCGCTTTCCGTCGTGCATACAGGTTACGATGGCATTTCTGTATCCCGTTATGATTATTTTACTGCCCATAGTGGAACTGCTCCTGTTTCGGTATTATGGAACATTTCGATCCTGTGCATTGCAAAATCACTTGTTTTGACGCCGGGAGCCTTTGTTTCCGTAAAGGAATCGAGGACGATCTCGGGTCTTATGTTCATGGCACTCCCGGAAGATAGCCTCAGATACAGATACAGGCCGTTCTCTTCCTCTTCAAGATTGCACTTCTCGTCCTCGGGATCGCTCCCTGTGACGGATAAAAACTCACCAAGCGAAGTCCCAAAACCAAAAAGATTTTCCTTAAGATCAAAAACGCGCTCGGTTTTCTTCGTAGGTGCGCTGATCATTATGGAATCGGCCGATATATACTCCCTGAAGGCCGAAAGAACCTCATCTTTAAGGCCTTTTTCTATATCCTCGATGTAAAGGAGGTAATCCGCCCTGTCCACAAGGGACATTGCAGAAGCCTTCTTAACTCCCTGTACCCGGTCGTTCAAAACCGTGAGGCGGACAAATTCGAACCCGGTTGTAAGGGCGCCTTTTACCGCATCTTCCACCTCTTTTGGATCAAGATCCTTTGTGAGCTCAAAATCCAAGTATTCTCCGCTGCTTGAAATACCGACACCGAGCGGGTTTGCAAATTCAAGGAGCGGGTGTGGGTTGAACCCTTCCGAATACCTGACAGGAAGCGCACTCCTGAACAGGACCTTCTGAAAATAACGCATTGTGTCAAGGTGACCAATGAACTTTACCGGCTCAAGTTTTGCAAACTTAATCCTGATCAGCATTGTCTACCTCCGTAACGGCAGCCCTTGCGGGGCACTTGCCTTTTGGATATGCTCCGCAGCCGGAGCACTTTTCACGGCAGTTGGGGGTAACTATCCCCTGTAATGCCTTTTCATATTCACTCAAAAGGAACTTCTTTGTAACGCCTATATCAATATAATCCCAGGGGAAAAGCTCGTCTTTGGACCTTTCGCGGGTCGTGTAGAAGTCCGGAGAAACTCCGTTCCGCTCAAAAGCAATGGTCCAGCGCTCGGGCACAAAATAATCCGTCCAGGGCTCAAAAAGCGCTCCCTGCCTGTAAACATCCTCGATAACAGGGCCAAGGCGCCTGTCGCCACGGGCAAGCACTCCTTCGATAACAGACATCTCGGGATCGTGCCAGTTGTATTTTATGCTCCTCGCGTTAAGCATTTCCTTTATAGTTTTATGGAGCAGCTGCTGATGCTCGAGAAACGCCTCTTTGCTTGCCATGGGAGCCCACTGGAAAGGCGTGAAGGGCTTTGGAACAAAGAAGGAAGTACTTGTCGTAACCTCAACACGTCCGTTGCGCTTATCTTTCGGGATCTGGTAATAGATTCTTGCTATCTCGTCTGAAAGGATCGCGATCCCCTTAACATCTTCCTCGGTTTCCGTAGGAAGTCCAAGCATAAAGTAAAGCTTGATCTTGTTCCAGCCGCATTCGAAAGCGTCGTGGGAGCCTTTTATTATGTTTTCATGGGTGATGCCTTTGTTTATTACATCGCGAAGACGCTGGGTCCCGGCTTCCGGCGCAAAGGTTATACTGCTCTTGCGGATATCCTGCACCTTGCTCATGACATCCAGGGCGAAAGCATCGATCCTTAAGGACGGCAGGGAAACATTTATCCCTTTCCTGTGAAACTCCTCTATAAGGTATTCCACAAGCTCCTTAAGGCAAGAATAATCGCTGGAGCTTAAGGAACTTAAGGAAATCTCTTCGTAGTCCGTGGAATCGATCATCTCTCTTGCAAGCTTTTTTAGATATTCAACATTGCGCTCGCGCACAGGTCTGTAGATCATTCCGGCCTGGCAGAAACGGCATCCTCTGATGCAGCCGCGCATGATCTCGAGCACAGCCCTGTCCTGAACGGCCCTGATATAAGGCACCAGCGGCTTTCTCGGATAATATGTATTATCAAGATCCCATTGTACCTGCCTCTTGATCTTCGGCGAGGCAGCGGGATTGTCGATAATAAAGGCTTTTAAGGTACCATCCTCATTGTATTCGGGATGATAAAATGCCGGAATATAAAGGCCTTCTATTCCTGCTGCAAGCTCAAGGAAACGCTGCCTTGAACCGCCGTTCTTCTTGTTTTCTTTGTAGGTATCGAGAAGCTGATTGTAAACAGTCTCCCCTTCGCCGATATAGAAAATATCGAAGAAATCGGCTATAGGCTCGGGATTGTAGGTACAGGGGCCAACGCCGATAACAATGGGGCAATCCTCTCCTCTGTCCTTTGAATGGAGCGGGATCCCGGACAGGTCCAAAACCTGGAGGATATTGGCATAGCACATCTCGTACTGTATGGTGATCCCAAGG
>JAGDCQ010000210.1 GCA_017958465.1 Lachnospiraceae bacterium | reverse complement strand
CATTCTATTGCATCTTCTTACAAAACGGGAGCCAAATCTTACAGAAATGTCACAAATCAAAACATTCCGTCACTCGTATTTAAATTCCTTGCGTTCAAGTCCGATCTTTACCGTGGTACCGCTGCCTTCCTTTGAAGATATCGAAATGCTGTGCCCGAGCGCGTCGCACACTCTCTTGCAAAGAAACAGCCCTATTCCCGAGGCCCTCTTGTCCTCCCGCCCAAGGCTTCCGGTGTAGCCTCTTTCAAAGACTCTTGGCAGGTCCGCAGGGTCTATGCCGATCCCGGTATCCTTGACGCAGAGGGCTCCGTCTTCGATATAGATCGATATCCCGCCCTCCCTTGTATATTTCAGGGCGTTGGACAGCACCTGCTCAAATACGAACTGCAGCCACTTTTCATCCGTGAGGACCTTCGTGTTCAGCGGCTCATAGTTAAGGGAAAGCCCGCGGTTTATAAACTCGCCGGAAAACTTCTTTATCCCTGCCCTGACAAGGCTGTCAAGATCATATTCCTTTATCACATAATCCGAGGACGGGCTGTCCAGGCGCAGGTACGCAAGCACCATCTCCACATAGGCCTCGATCCTTGAAAGGTCGAGCCTCAGCCACCTTGCAAGGGGCGTATCCTCGTTTTGGAGCTTAAGCCGCATAGAAGCAATGGGTGTTTTTATCTGATGCACCCAAAGAGTGTAGTAATCCACCATGGAATTGTAGTCAGAACCGGCTTTCTCCCTGGCTTTTGCCTCCCTGTCAAGGAGCATTGCAATAAGCTCCCGGTATTTTTCCTCTGTCTCGTTAGAAGGCAGGGGCAGCTCCGAAGGCTCAAGAATTCCGGAGTTTATGCATGTCTCCAGAGTTTTTCTGCGGTTCCTCTGCCTGAAGAACCCAACGATCAGCATCCCCACACCCGCAAGAGCCCCGCACACGCAGGGATAGATGACTGCCCTCACCTCAAGGCGGTAGAGGACAAAAGACGCGGTCAAAAAAACTACGAGCAGGCCGTAGAAAAGGATCTCATACCGCCTGCCGTACACATACTTAAAAAAGTTTTTCATAAGCTTTACCCGATTATGTATCCCACTCCGAATTTAGTTCCGATAAAATTTGCAAGACCCGCGGCGTCCAGCTTTTTCCGCAGCCTTCCCACGTTTACGTTCAGCGTGTTCTCGTCCACAAAGGTATCCGTCTCCCAAAGGCCTTCCATCAGCTTTTCCCGGCTGACCACATTTCCTTTGTTCTGCATCAGCAGGAGCAATATCCTGTATTCGTTCTTTGTGAGCTCGATCTTTTCATCCCCAACGGTCAGGGAGTTGTCTCCAAGGTTAAGGATCGCTCCCCTGTGCTCTATCACGGGAGCTGTGGTGCCGTAATCGTAGGTGCGCCTAAGCAGCGCCTGGATCTTTGCAGAGAGCACGTTCTGGTCGAAGGGTTTTGCCACAAAGTCGTCGGCCCCGAGGTTCATCGCCATGATGATGTTCATGTTGTCCGAGGCCGAGGATATAAATATCACCGGCACCGAAGACACCTTGCGGATCTCGCTGCACCAGTGAAAACCGCTCATGAACGGAAGGGATATGTCCAGCAGCACCAGGTGTGGCTGAACAAGGGCAAACTCCGCCATCACATTCTTGAAATCCCTTACCGCAACGGCCTCAAGCTGCCAGAGTGCTGCCTGGGCCTTTATGGCTTCGGCGATCCCTGCATCATCTTCAACTATCAGTATCCTGTACTGCATCTTTCTCCCCCGCATCACTCAATTCCGGATCCACCGCCTGCTGCAGCTTTGCTGCTATCTCAAGCAGGTCCTCCGGCTCCACCTTGCACATCCTGCGGTCGTAGGTGAGAAGCCCGTTTGTTTCGTCTTCCACATCCGAAACCTGTGTATACACTGCCGCACAGAGCCCCTGCTTCACAAGGGGTAGCAGCTCCTCCTCATACAGCCTGCAAAGCCCTGTGACGAAATCCTTCTGCGTACTGTAGATCTTGTATCCGTATGTGTTCAGCTTGTTGAAGCTGTGATCCGCGCTCTTGTAGACATAGCCGCCAAACTCCGACAGCACCTGGGGCCGCTCCCTGTCTGTGCCAAGGAACAGCTTCTTGAAGTAGATGTGGAGGCTCTCCACATCGCTTTCCTTCCGCTTAAACCAGCCGCTGGTGGCATCCGTAAACCTTGAGGTGTCGTACTTTTTCAGCACCCTGAAGGCTCCGTCCGCATCAAACTGGCCCCAGCCCTCGTTAAAGACGGTCCAATAGCAGATGCATGGGTGGTTATAAAGGTGCTTTACTGTTGCGATCATGGCAGCCTTGAAGTTTTTCCTGACAGACGGCCTTCCGTTCTCTATGCGGTCAAACCCGCGCAGGCCGAAATTGGGGAAAACGGTATCAAGAACGTAATTATACACACCGTTGTTCACCATGTCCTGGAAAACGACCATTCCAAGCCTGTCGCAGTCGTAGTAAAACTGCTCCGGCTCAACTTTTATGTGCTTTCTGAGTGTGTTAAACCCAAGCGCCTTCATGCGCATTATATCCTGCTCATAAAGCTCCGGGACCGCAGGTGTGTAAAGGCCGTCACTGAAATACCCCTGGTCCAGAAGGGCATTGAAGAAGTATGGCTTTCCGTTGAGGCAGAGCCTCTTAATGCCGTTAAACTCCTTTATTTCAAGCTTTCTTAAGGCGAAATAGGTTTCTACCTCATCCTCGCCGAAAACGATCTTTACACGGTAAAGGTAGGGATTTTCCGGCGTCCAGAGCCGTTTTTCGGAAGGCTCTATGCGGACCTTTCCGTTTATGATGGGGTATTCCCTGCCTTCACAGAGGGCATAATTGCCCTTCTTTGTCGCATCCTTACCGGACTCAGCCTCCGAGTCTTTCCCGGGATCTTTGCCCGCGTCCTGACCGGCCTCCTTTTTAGCAAAGTCCTCGGCTGTCATAACGTCTCCGGGGAGCACCTCTGTCCCTTCAAGGTTTAAGGTTATGTCGGCTGCGGTGTCGTCCACGTCTATCTTCAGCGACCGTATATAGGTCCTTGGCACTGCCTCAAACCAGACAGTCTGCCATATCCCGCTGCAGGGTGTATACCACATCCCGCCACGGTCCTTTTTCTGCTTTCCGTAAGGGTATTTGGTTGAGAGGTTGTTTTCCGCCTCCACTGCAAGGGTGTTGTCCCCGGCATGGACAGCCTCAGTGATATCCACGGAAAACGGCAGGTACGCGTTATTATTCCTGCACACCTCTATCCCGTTCACTACAACACAGGTCTCACGCGAAACAGCGCCAAAATGCAGTATTATCCTTTTGTTCGCACGCTTTTCGGGAAGTGTGAACTTTCTCTCGTAGTGCAGGGTCTCGCCGTAGTCAAGCTCCCCTTCGACACCGGACAAAAGGCTTTCGGGACAGAAAGGCACAAGGATCCTGCAGTCGTTATTCTGGCTCTTAAAATCCCACCACCCGTTAAGGCACACATAATCCTTGCGCTTAAGCTGTGGACGCGGATAAACATCCCAGGGCACAGGGTTTTCAAGGGCTCCGCTCTTTATGCTGTTTATCAGCTCCTCGCCCTCAAGGGTGTAAAGCTGCTGGAATGCTGTGTTTGCCATACAAAAAGCCCTCCGGACGCCGGTCCGGTCTCATCCTTTTTAAGTCTATTGTTTTCTTACATCACGCGTGCTTTATATGGGCCAGGACCCTGAAAGACTCCGGAATGCTCTGATGCTTTATCTTTGTGGCATCAAACGAGAGGGTCTTAAAGGCCAGCTGCATTATAGGCCCCTGGAAAAGCGCACACAAGATGGTCCCAAGGCCAACAGGGCCTCCAAGGAAGAATCCGATAAGTGTGGCGGTGCTCAAAAGGCCTATGCTCACAACACCAATGGGCACCCTTTTTATCCTCTTCTTTAAGCCTACAAGCAGGGTGTCTCTTGGGCCGCAGCCCAGGGATGCGTGCATATACAGGAACTGGGTGTATCCTATCACCACAAGTCCCAGGAACAGCAATATCACACCTGTAAAGTAGTTCTCCGACTTCGGGATAAGCCCCGTGAAATTGAAGAAATCCACGGATTTTCCAACCACCAGCGCGTCTATGAACATGGCCAGTCCTATGGGCTCCTTCAGGAGGATATCAATTGCAAGGATCGAAAGTGATACGGTGATGGACGCCGTCCCGTAGAGGATTCCAAGGGTCTTTGAAAGGCCAAGGTTAAAAACATCCCAGGGCGCAGCGCCTATGTTTGCCTGCATGGTGAGATAGATACCGAAACCGTTTAAAAATAACGCAACTACCGCTGTTAAGGCGTTTAACAGCACATCTTTTGTCGTCCTGTTTTCGGACATTTTGTTGAATTGAAAACTCATACTGCTTTCCTCTGAACCGAATCATTTCCCACCGATATCATCCGTTCAAACCCGCTATACACCTGTATATACCCGTTTACGCCAAAACTTTCTCCATTTGTACGTGCGGTATCCCATCCTCAAGAAAAGGCTCGGAAACCACTTCAAACCCCTCTTTTGCGTAATACCCGGAGGCATACTGCTGGGCCTCCAGATATATCTTCTTTGCCCCAAAGTCCTTTTTTGCAAGCTCCACACCCCTGTGGAGCAGCCTTCCGCCAAGGCCCGTACCGTGGGTAAGTGTTACAACACGCCCTATCTGCGCGACCCCTGCCTCTTTGTCCTTCCAGAAAACGCGCAGGCACGCTGTAACACGTCCCTCATCATTCATGCTGAAAACGTGGATGGCATCATTGTCTTTGCAGTCAAGATCCTGGTAAACGCAGTTTTGCTCCACAACAAAGATCTCTGCCCTGGTCCTTAAGATCTCATATAATTCCGTGACCGTAAGGTCCTTAAAGTGTTTAACCGTAAATTCCATAGTCTGTCTTTCTGTTTTCGAAGTCTCACAGCACCTTCGCAAGGGCACCTGCTGTTGCCAGTACCGAGCTTACGCAGACTATAATCTGGAAGGGAAGTGTGCCGAATGGGCCGCAGATCTCAGAGGTCCCGGCGCGTTTTCTCGATACATGGTAAGCGCAGATGATACCTATCCCCGTAAGCACCTGGATAACGCTTGCGATACGTGTAAAGCCCACAAAGTTTGAAAACCCGAAGAGGGCTATCGCAAGGCAGGGAAGGGAGGAAACAAGGTAGCTTGGCCTTGTGCCCCATTTTGTCTGCTCGTTTATTATATCCCTGAGGTTCAGGGTGTTTGCCCAGAAGGAGGTGGAAAGCGCCAGCAGTGAGAAGATGTAGCCTATGATCCCTACCCAGCCGCCAAGCTTTCCCGAAAGGTCCACAAGAGCGCCGTTTCCCGTAACTTCGCTGCCGCAGGCAAAAAGCGTCATAAAGGTGATCAGGAGTATCAGGCCTACGTTTATGCCGGTCCCGCAGGCGATTGAAGCGCGGATCCGCTTTGTTTCGCCTTCAAGGCCCTTAACCACCTGGGGAACGCTCATCACCGCAGACAGGGAAAAAGCTATCATGCTGTAGAGCGCAACGATATTTGAAGGAGCCACAAAAACATTGGCAAAGCCTGTGTGTTCGTTTACAAGAGTGGCAACAAAAAGCACCGCCATTACCGCTACCATGGCGAAAACAGATATCTTCTCGCAGATCCCGACAAGCTTCATGCCAAAGAGCACCACAAGGGCTGCAACGGCATAATACAGGAGCATGGCAAGCCATGAAGGCAGGCCAAGCCAGGATGAAAGGACTGCGCCACCGCCGGTGATGAAGCCCACGACGTTTGCGATGACAGAAAGCCCAAGGAACGCAAAGGCTACCCAGGTAACGATCTGTTTAACCCGTCCCTTGAAAAGCTCTGCTTCTATGCACTTTATGAACTGGGCTCCGTTATTGTTGTAACTCAGCTCCGCTATCATAAGGTGCATGATGAGGTTGATCCCGTAGCATACTGCCACAAGCCAGATTATGTCGCGCCAGGAATTGCGGCTTGCAAGGTACGGCACCGAAAGGATACCGGAGCCGACGCCATGCCCGACGATAATGCTGGTGGCTTCCATGAATGTTAGTTTTGCTTCGCCTTTGATCGCTTTCATATGCTTTCTTTACAGCCGTATCCGGCCGTACCCCCATTAGTCACCATTATATCACAACAGACAAAAAATCACTATTTATTTTAAAAACATTACGCTGCCACGCGGAAAGTGGCAGCGTCGGTCTCATCTTGCGGAATATGCGCTTTTCAGGGCGTTTTTGTAGCTTATCTCCTCTATCTCGTATTTGAACAGAGCGGTGTTTATGAGCCGAAATACTGCGATCCCGAGCAGCAGGATCGCATAGCTAATGGCAAGGAGCAAGGGAACGAACATGTTTCCCGCGAAGGATTTCAGGCCGTTTATCACTGACAGCTCAAAGTTTTCAACAAATCCGACGCGGACCATACCCAGAAAGGCAACTCCCATAATGACCGCAACCATTATGCATATGCTTATCCAGAAACGTCTGAAGGCCACAGACGTATAGACGATCAGAAAAGATATGATAAAGGCGCTTTTTATCAGGTCAAAATAGAGTCTCTCCGGCAAGAGCTTAAATCGGCCAAGTTCCCACATCTCGTCAACCCTGTGCTGTGCCACGGGGATAGCGATACTGAGCCTCAACACCACAAGCACCGTAAACACCGCAAGGGAGCAAACAAGCGTTGCAAGGCTTGCAGCTTTTGTGGACGCATAATAGCTTAACCTTGAAGCCCGTACCATCCCCGGGACCTGGGTGAACAAGAACATATTAACGATAACAGCGCCCGGCATCCCGTAGTAGAGGCTTGTTATAGCATTAAGGCTGCTGCCGTCCCCTGTGATCTCAAACACCGTGCCTACAAGGAAGAACGCGATGGCTGCTATTAAAGCACCTCTGAAATTAAGGCTGTATTTTACCAGCTTAAAGCTTTTTTTCATATCACTCATCTTTATAGGTCTCCTAACTTAGCAGCCTGTTCCGGCTCTTTATTCCCGGCATCTCCTGCGCTGTCGCTGAAGCCACTTTCATATCCGGTCCGGAAATCTCTCAAAAGCCAGATCGAAGTGGCTACCGCAAGGGCCGCAAGGACTGCAAAGGCTGCCCAGATCTTTATGAACATCATCCTGTCTACTATCCTTGTCCCTCCAAACAGGAATAAACCCAACAGCACCGCAATGATCTCGCCGCCGATTATTCCGGGAAGACAGATCAAAAACGGTGTGTTCACTGTCCCTCCTACCCTGTGGGAGATGATAATGACAAGGTTACCGACAAATATGGTAAAAGGAATGAAGACTACGGGTGCAAGGATATCCGATATGCTGCTTTCTTCTGCGATAAAGCCACACACCATGACCCCAAGATACCCGGACATAGTCGCGATCATTCGAATTAAAAAATCCTGGGAAATGGCACGTCTTATAAAACCTTCTCCGGCCACCGAAGACTTCACCCATTCCATGGTTTTTTGCCTCCTGATGCTTACACCCGAAAACGCCACGTAATCGAACAGTACATCAGTGTAAACAGCGATCGGCAAAAAAGACTGGGAAGCATGCCATCCCACCATGGCGCAAAGGTAAACCCCGATCAAAAACTGCGTTATGCTCTGCACCGCGCGCAGAGGCAGCATATAGCGGGGAGCATACGCTCTGAGTTCCAAAACCACACCTTTTTTCATGATCTGCCTCCTCTTATCTGATCAGAGAATTCTTTCTCATAACCGCAACACTGATCTTAAAGAGCGACGGGATCTCGCTCCTGATGCGCAGGCCCGCCAGTTTGTCGAGGTTTTCCGCAAGACATATCCCTTCAAAACCGTAGCCCGACCTGGTCATTGTAAACATATAGGGTTCGGCTGCATCCGCATCTGCGGGCTCACCTGCCACATAAATATACTTTTCCTTAAGCTCGTCCACAAAGCCCTGTTCTACAATGCGGCCCTGCTCCATTATCACTGCGTAGTCCGTAACATTCTCCATATCCGAGATTTTATGGGTAGAGAAGAAAACTGTCTTTCCCTCACCGCGGTTCATATATTCCCTGATGAGCTCGCAGAGTTTTTCACGCATCAGCGGATCGAGCGGGGAAGCGGGTTCATCAAGCACCAGAAGATCTGTTTCTCTTGCCAGCACCCCTGCAAGCATAAGCTTTGTCTTTGTTCCGTCGGAAAATGAATTGATCTTTTTCCCGGCTTCAAAAGCTCCTCCGCCAAAGACCGCAAGATCCCTGCAATATTCCTTAAACTTCACACTGTTGTACCTTTCAAACAGAAGGCTTGAGATCTCGTCAACCTGCCCCGCGGTCCAGCTCGGAAGATAATAGTTTTCGGTGCCTGTATAGCCTATCCGT
>JAGDCQ010000209.1 GCA_017958465.1 Lachnospiraceae bacterium | reverse complement strand
GATAAAGTGGCTTACATAGTAGCAGAGCTCCTCATAGGAATACACACTTATCCCTGTGGACTTAAAATGATATGGCCTTGCCGATCTTTTGCCGTCACAAAGAATAACTCTTCCCATGGCTCTGCTCCTTTCCTGATTTTTTCTAAAGCTTCAGGATCTGCTCCCAGACCCTGTAATTTGTCTTGTAAAACTCGCCGAAGCCCACGTCTTTTATCTTGACGATGGCAAGCCCCCTGTCTTCGAAGCGGAGGGCTACCTCCAGACGTACTGTCCTTTCCTCGCGTCTCACAGGGCTGTCGAGCCTCACTATCTCCTGGACGGAATCCCGCTTGATACAGTCGCTAACGAGGAATTCCAGCTCATCGCTGCCGTCGAGGATGACGCGAAGGGTCTTGCCCGCCGTTTTCCAGGAATCGCCCACCTTTGCGAGGGGGATCATCTGTTCCTTACCGCCGGCATAGCATTTAAGGGAGATATCGGAGGTGATCCTGTCCTCGGACAGGAAGATGTAGCTGTCCATACCGCCTGTGACAAGGGACCGCGCCGCATAGCACGCGCCCTTTGCGTAAAGGTTCTGGCCCTTGAAAACACGCCTGCCCATGCAGAGGTTTTTCAGGACCCCGTCGGCCCAGATGCCCTCAAAACCGCGGCCCGCAACAAAAACAGAGGTGATCAGCTTTTTATGGAGCGCCTGGTTTGCTTCTGTCTCAAAGCCCTTTGTAAGGCGTTCTGACATATGGTTGGCGTACATATCGTAGGTTATGCGGTCGGACAGGTCCGTATGCTCCGCAACAACGGTGTTGGGAAGGCTTTTCCTGCCGAAGCTCAGCTGGTAGTAGTGGAGGCCCGCAAGACCGTAATCGAAAAGGGCAACATCATTCACCCACTGATCACGGGGCTGGCTCACAACGTAGTACATAAATGCAAGGGTGTGGTTGATTATCAGCACACGGTCCTGCTCGAGCCCGAGCCTTGCAAGTATCTCGTAAAGCGCGTTGATGGTCGCAGGATCGTCGCTTGGGACGGTGACCACAAGCTTCAGGATGGAACTGTTCTGAAAACGCTGGCGGATGATGCCGAGGACC
The DNA here is from genome assembly GCA_017958465.1 of Lachnospiraceae bacterium. Lineage (GTDB taxonomy): Bacteria > Bacillota > Clostridia > Lachnospirales > Lachnospiraceae > SZUA-448. The sequence continues at coordinate 3,539 of JAGDCQ010000209.1, read as the reverse complement.
TTTCTGAAGAACCGCTCAAGGAGCAGGTCTCCCGGGATATCCACGTCGTAGATGGTGGCGGAAGCACCTTTCTCGAACTTTGAAAGGAGCCTGTCCACGTAGACGCCTGCCATCCTGTCCCTGCACCTCTCGGCCTCTTCACCTATTATCCACTCCTTGGAGTTTTCGCGGACGCAAACGGCCGTAGGGATCAGGTATTTTGTCTTGTCCGGAGTCATGCATACGGATTCCGGCTCTTCGAGCACGTTCGTGCTTTTCCTGCGGATGCAGCTTATCTGCGAGTAATCGTCACAGAGATCGAAGCCTATGATAAGGGTTCTCTCTTCATCCATACGCACACCTCCCCTTTTATCCATAATCGTAGTCATTATATCAAAACGGATTTTGAATATCAAGAGATACAATCGGGCAAAAGAAAAAAAGACAAAAACAGGCCGGCGGTGATCCGGTCATACTGATTTTTCAACACATCGTCCGTTGCTTGTTGATTTAAACACATTTCTATGATATGATTTAGGTCGAATAGGCTATTTTACTATGAATGTTAAAATGCAAAAGCAAATTACCGTGCAGATCCGGTATCAGGCGCTTTTTGCACAGGAGAAGAAAATGAACATTTACAGTTACCTTCAGATAGCAGGCGGCGTGGGGCTCTTCCTCTACGGTATGAAATTCCTCGGCCAGACACTTGAAAGGCTTGCAGGCGCAGGTCTTGAGAAAACCCTGGCGAAGCTTACGAACAACAAGCTTTACGGTCTGTTGCTCGGTATCATCGTAACCGCTGCCATCCAGAGTTCATCGGCGACCAACATCATGCTGGTGGGTTTCGTTAACGCCGGCATCATCAAATTCGTTCAGGCGATCCCCGTTGTGTTGGGTGCTTCCGTAGGTACCACCATCACCGGCCAGATCTTACGACTCGGTGATATCTCCGATTCCGGGAGCACATTGCTTTCACTTATGAAGCCTTCTTCATTTGCCCCCGTCATCATCTGTATAGGCGCATTTATGATGCTCCTTTCCAAAAAGAAAAAGACCAAAGAGATAGCATCGCTGCTGCTTGGCTTCGGTATCCTGTTCTTTGGTATGACCACTATGGAAACCGCCTTCAAACCCCTTGAGGAGTCCGAGGGCTTCCAAAAACTCTTTACTGCCGCCACAAACCCGCTTCTCGGCATACTTATTGGTTTTGTTGTATGTACGATCCTTCAGAGTGCATCCGCATCCGTCGGTACCCTGCAGGCAGTTTCTTCAGGCGGTGGCGTAACATTTGCGGTTGCTGCCCCTATCATAATCGGTATCAACATCGGCAAAGCCTTCCCCGTTATCCTTGCCAGCCTTTCCGCTAAGAAGGATGCAAAGCGCACCGCGTTTGTAGGCTTTATAACAAGTACCATCGCCGGTGTCCTCTGCCTTATCGTAGTATACGGTGTTATCAGGCCTTTCAACATTTATTCCTTTGAAAACATAATGACACGCGGTTCCGTCGCAAACTTCAATACTATCCTGAACGTTGCCGGAAGCCTTCTGCTCCTTCCGTTTACCGGCGCGCTTGACCGCTTCTGCAGGTTCGTGATCAAAGAAGGCAAGCCTTCAAAGATCGACGAACAGCTTGCTCTCCTTGACGATATTCTCTTAAAGAACCCTTCGATCGCGCTCGAGCAGTGCCAGAAAGTTGTCAACACGATGGGCGCCACGGCTCTTGAGAACTTCCGTTTTGCTACAGACCTGCTTATAGACTACAACGAAAAGAACCTTCCCGTCATCGAAGAAAACGAGATGTTCATGGATAAGAGCGAGACGGTGCTGAGCGACTACATCGTAAAGATCACCTCAAAGGATATCCACCACGATGAGGCGCTCCTCGCCACAGAGATACTCCATTCCGTTACGGATTTTGAGCGTATCGGCGATCACTGCGTGAAGCTGTCCGAGGTCGCAACCTACGACATAGAGCAGAAGATATCCTTCTCGGATGCCGCAAAGCGCGAGATATCCACTATTTCAAGCGCAGTCGAGATGGTGCTCAATATCACTACGGATGCTTTCTTCAACGGGAATCCCGAGCTCGCATCCAAAGTTGAGCCCCTGAACGAAGTAATAGACGGGCTTCGCGAGACCATAAGGAACAACCACGTTTTAAGGCTTCAGAAAGGCAACTGTTCAGTACAGAGCGGTATCTCCCTTGTGGAGCTCCTTAACAGCTTCGAGCGTATCTCCGCTTATTGCTCAAATATCGCCCTCAACGTTATCGCGCGCTACAAGACAGGGGCCCCTGACACCCACACATATACGGAAGAGCTCAGAAAGTCCAGCGAAGCTTATAAAACCATGGTACGTCAGTACGCAGAAGAGTTTGCAGTTCCCGAGCTTACGGTTGATAACGTCTGATATAGCAAACACCCGTTCCTCATTTTGAGAAACGGGTGTTTTTTTGCCCAAAAAGGGGGTTATTCTGATTTTTGCAGCGCGTCTTCCGTGAAGATGCCCTTTGCATTCCACAGGAGCCAACCGGTAAAGCCGGTATCATAAACGGCTTTTATCTCGGCAAGCACAGCGTCTGCGTCATATGTCATGTAGCGGTCCTTGCCAAGATAGTCGGCAGTAAAGTCCTGGAGCCAGGGCCTTACGTCCGCATGGTGCTTATAGACCGGGATGGAATCCAGGGTCTTTCTTGCATAACCTAAAGACTTCGTTATAACTTCGTAAGGATGCTTGTCTGGCCAATCCCCTGTTGTAACCCAGGATTTATCGTAGTGGGAAGGGTAGACCATAGGGCAAATATAGTCGAGATAATATGTCATCTCGCGGAAATCCTGGCCTACGCTCTTCATATCGAGCTGGCTTGACATTACGATACCGTATACATCGGCAGATATATAGACATTTTCCTGCCTTAAGGTCTCGCAAAGGAACCTTACGCCCTTTGTTATGGCTTCGGTCTTGGAAACAGTGGCCGACTCCGGACCCCAGTTCACGTTGCTCACCTTGTAGGTGGGGAAACGCACGTAGTCGAGGTTTATCTCATCAAAACCTATCTTTGCACACTGTTTTCCGACTTCCGCTATGTAATCCCAGGCCTCCTGCTTGTACGGCGAGATCCAGTAGCTGCTCGAATCGTCAACGTACATCTTGCCGGAGTTGTAATAGAGAGCAAGATCGGGGCGCGCCTGCGCGAGCCTGTGATCCTTGAAGCAAACGAGACGTGCGATGACGTAAACACCGGCTTCGTGAAGCTTTTGTATGTATTCCGGAATGAAGTGGATCTTTTCGACCACTGTTCCGTATTTGTGGATGAGCTCGCTGTCGAAATCGTACAGGATGGCGCCGGAGTCGTACTTCACATCTATTACCATGGTATTGAGCTCCGTGCGCTTTATAAGCTCAAGAAGCTCGTCGAAAGCTGCGATCCTCTGGGCGTCATTTGGAAGGTTGACGGTAAACTTTGACGAAACGTAGATACCTTTGGAAACTACGGGCGTACGCTTGTCTTCCCAATCCGCCATCCATATCTCTTCTCCCGGCGGAATATAGACGGT
>JAGDCQ010000208.1 GCA_017958465.1 Lachnospiraceae bacterium | reverse complement strand
TCGGCAGCTTCCTTTTCAGCCTTCTCAGCCTTCTCAGTAGCTTCTTTTGCGGCCTTTTCAGCTCTTTCAGCTGCTTCCTTTTCGGCCTTTTCAGCCTTTTCGGCAGCTTCCTTTTCGGCCTTTTCAGCTCTTTCGGCTGCTTCTTTTGCTAATTTCTCAGCCTTTTCCTTAGCCTCTTTCTCTGCCTTCTCAGCAGCAGCCAAAGCGGCCTTCCTGGCCTTCTCATTCTCTTTTCTAACTTTTCCTACGAAGTTTCTCCAGTCGAACACTGCCTCTACGGAAGCAATGGCAACCTCGATCATATCATCGTCGGGCTCGCGTGTGGTAAGGTTCTGGAACATGAAACCGGGCTTGGAAAGCGCTACAGCTACTTTATTCTCGCTGTTTCCGAAAAACCTTATGATCTCGTAAGAAATGCCGGCGATAACCGGAACCAGCAAAAGCCTCAATGCCATCTGGAGAAGGTGGTTATCAACCCTGATGAACATAAAGACGATTATGCTGATGAAAATGACAAAGAACATAAAGCTTGTGCCGCAGCGCTTGTGGCAACGGGACTGCTTTTTCACGTTTTCAACAGTAAGATCAAGTCCGCTTTCAATGCAGTTGATGGATTTATGCTCAGCGCCGTGATACATGAAAACGCGCTTTATATCGTTCATTTGGGATATCCCGACTATGTATGCGATAAAGATGAGCAGCCTGAGTGCTCCCTCGATCACAGCTACAAGGTAGGGATTGTTGAGTCTCGAGCCGATAAGACTTGAGATGAACCAGGGCAGGATCATGAAGATCGCAACACCGAGAACGATTGAGAATGCAACCGTTCCGCCGATGAGCAGCTTGTCGTTGCCCGGTTTTTCTTCCTTCTTGTCTTTTTCGTCTTCTTCAAAAAAGCTTGCAGAGTAAGTAAGCGTTTTTACCCCGATCACAAGGGAGTCGATAAACGCAACTACGCCGCGAATGATAGGGGCCTTTAACAGGCCTGTCCTTTCTTTCCCGGCTTTTTCTGTCTTTGTTTCGATATTTCCATCGGGCTTTCTGACGGATACAGCGTATTTGGTGCCATTGCGCATCATTACGCCTTCTATTACCGCCTGCCCTCCAATCTTAGAGTTCATATTGCCCCCCTGAACAGAGCTTTATATAGCTTTTCCGGGACTTTACCGCCTCCGGAAAAGGTGAATTTGAAAAAAATAAGGTTGGAAGATTCCTCCCCCAACCTTAAGTCTGTCAAACAAATGTGCCCGGCTGTACCGGTGATCATTATTTGTTGATGCCGTATCTGCGGTTGAATTTCTCGATAGCACCACGAGCAGCAACAGTCTTCTGCTGACCTGTGTAGAAAGAGTGGCACTTTGAGCAAATTTCTACGTGGATCTCAGGCTTTGTGGAACCGGTTACGAATTCATTACCGCAGTTGCAAGTAACTTTTGCCTGATAGTATTTAGGATGGATATCCGCTTTCATTATTTTCACCTCACAATTTCACTGTCCTGATTGGCTTGTTCATTTGGCAAGACCGCGACAGCTTTATGAGTATAACATGGAAGTTTGTTTTTTGCAAGTATTATTTTTAAACTGTTTTATGCCGCTCCCGGAGAGCTCTTCCACTGATCATCGCGCTTAAATGTTGTTCGGCTGGACTCTCAGGATGCCGTATTTTCTTACGTATTCAACAAATTCGGCATTGGTCTTTGTCTGCGAGAAAAGCTGGATGATGCGCTCGATGGCATCGTCGCTCCTTGCGCCGTTTAGGGCTTTTCGCATTAGATAGTTGGCTTCTATCTCAGCCTGTGAAAGGAGAAGGTCTTCACGTCTTGTGCTGGATTTGGGAAGGTCGATGGCCGGGAATATCCTGCGCTCGGACAGGTTTCTGTCGAGCACGAGTTCCATGTTGCCGGTGCCTTTGAATTCCTCGAATACGACGTCATCCATACGGCTTCCGGTCTCTACAAGAGCCGTCGCAAGGATCGTCAACGAACCGCCTTCACGCATTTTTCTTGCCGCGCCAAAGAAGCGTTTCGGCATGTAGAGTGCCGCAGGGTCAAGACCGCCGGAAAGCGTCCTGCCGCTGCTCATGCAGGTAAGGTTGTAGGCTCTTGCAAGTCTTGTGATGCTGTCCAAAAGGATCACTACATCCCTTTTGTGCTCAACAAGGCGCTTTGCACGCTCTATTACCATTTCGGAAACACGTTTGTGGTTATCCGGGAGCTCGTCGAAGGTGGAGTAGATGACCTCTACGTTTTCACCCTCTATGGATTCCTTCATATCTGTGACTTCCTCGGGACGCTCGTCGATGAGCAGGACTATGATGTGGATCTCCGGATGGTTCGTCTTTATTGCTTTTGCCGCCTGTTTAAGGAGTGTTGTCTTTCCTGCCTTAGGTTGCGAAACTATCATTCCTCGCTGGCCCTTGCCGATCGGGGAAAGAAGGTTCACCATGCGCATTGCAACTGGGCAGCCCGGAGTTTCAAGGTTTATGCGCTCATAC
>JAGDCQ010000207.1 GCA_017958465.1 Lachnospiraceae bacterium | reverse complement strand
GTTGATCAGCTCGTTCTGCTCGTTGCCCGACATGAAGATGACCGTGTATACGGCATTCAGCATTACCATAGGCTTGATGGTGGGAAGTGTTATCTTCCAGAAGCATTCCCAGCCGGAGCCGCCGTCGATCTTAGCGGCTTCGTAAAGCGCGGGATCGACTTTCTGCAATGCCGACAGGAAGATAAGGATCTGCACTCCGGAATACCAGAGGATCATTATCATATTTGAGAAGATGTCGCCCACCGATTGTGCCACCGACAAAGGTAAAAACCTTGCAAAGGCCGAAACAATGGACTGTACGTTCATTGCCGGGATAGTTGCCGCGCCCTCGCTTACCAGCATGTTCATTACCGGTCCGCTCACAATGATGACCGGAAGGAAGAACAGGAGTCTGAAGAACGCTCTGAGCTTTATTTTGCCGTTCAGCATTATAGCTATGATCAATGCGAAGACCACTATTATCGGGACTTCCACTAGCGTCTTCCAGACGTACGTTACGAGCCCCTGCGGGAATTCCGCATTTTCAAGCCAAATCTGGCTGAAGTTCTTTGTCCCGTACCAGATGAATTTTGTTTCTATCGGCGTGATACGGATGTTGTACCACATATACCTGAAGGACTGCCCCAAAGGATAGAGCAGGAAGGCGAAAACGCCTATAAGCCACGGGGCGACAAAGAGATACCCCATGCGGGCTTCTCTTTTTTCAAGCCTTCCAAGCTTCACTTTAGGTTTTTTTTGCTTTTTCTCCTTGCTCATGCCTAACCTCATTCGGCAACGATATAAGACATGGATCCGATGCTCATCCCGTCTGCCTCAGCCGTTGATTCGCCGTAGTTGATATAGATCTTAACGCCGTTACTGTAAGTAACTCTTGTCACGCCGTTTTCCAGCATGTCATGCGCTGCGATTGTGGCGCCTGCGGTCTTTGCATTTATATCGCTGAGCGCCTTCGAATACTCTTCTATCTCGTCCCCGTAAACATCATACTGGGAACTGTAGACGTTATTCGAATTTGTGTAGATCAGCTCCGAAGAGCTTTCTTTTGTGATGTAGAAAGAGGGATAAGTCCCTGTCTCCACAAGCTTAAGGAAGAACTCCTGCTTGTTTGCCTCGAAGTTTACATACTCCGAATATACAGGCATAACGCCTTTCAGAACTATTGAAAGGAACGGAACGAATGTATCCTCCACAATGTAACTTGAAGTGTACATGGGCATATCGAGGAAAGCTTCCGTGTGGCCCCACAGATAAGCGAAGGGCTGCTCCAGAACAAGGTCGTTTTCCTTGTCCACTGCATCCACGGTCTTAAGGTAAGCCGCTGCCGTCTCATATCTTGTATAGTTCTTTCCGCTGTAGGTATAAGAATAAAGGTTATTGGTTATACCTGCGAGCGCCAGGCTGTTCACGCCGCCCCTGTTCATCTTTGAAACAAGCTTGTTCAGCAGTGTCTCGGTCCTTGAAGGGATTATCCAGTCGAACTTCTCGTAAACGCTTTTGTATGTCTCTTCTTCGTATTTACGCTTGTTTATCTTCTTTACGATATTGAAGGTAACATTGTATTCCGAAGGGTTGATCCTCAATGCATCATTGTAAAGATAAAACCTTATGCCCTTGGCTTTGCTGTCGTTTATCAGCTTTGCGAGCTCCTTTGCGCTACCTACCTTCGGGTCCGGCTTGAACTTCGAGATAGGCAGGTTGTTCACGCCGCCTTTCTGCCAGCCCTTAAATACCGTAAACAGTTCTGTTACCCCGCGGGCCTCAAGGTCCGCATAGATGTTCCGGATGTCGTTCACCCTTGTCATCACTACCGCAGAAGTGCCGATCACCCACTTTTCCCTGTCGCTCCCCAGGAAGTCGACTCTTGTTCTGTAGGCGGTCTCAAGCTCCTTTAACACACCCAGATCCTTGAGATATTCGCGATAAGCATTTGCCATGCCTGCGTAGTTTGCTTCATCTTCCGAAAGGAATATGAACCTCACCTGCAGATCCGAATGCGCTCTCTCACTCTCCGTAAGGTGCAACGACCCTGAAGTGGAGTTATTGGAGGTGGGCTGCGTGTAAAGCTTTCGCTCTACAAACTTCGCGTAAGCCCTGTTATAGTCGATGCTGACGCCGTTTGGCAGGCACTCGATGCTTGCCCTCATGGCCCCGTCCTCAACTACCGCAAGGTAGGCTATGCCATCCCCTGTGTGGGCGATGCCGTAAACAGGCGCTATTACCTGTTCCGGTGTGTTTACTATCTTGTATTCGTCCCAGAGAAGGGTTTCCACCTTGGATTCATCGAAACCGATATCCGTATCGTAGATCATGGAGGAGTAGCCTGCGCTGTACCTTCTCTCCTTGTTGTCAAGGTAGATGAGGGCTCCGTTCCCGTCGGGAACAAGGATGTAGCCTTCCTTTTGATCCAGGTAGGAAGTCCCCATGTAAGGGTAAAGGGCAATGGTACCGATCTTGTACTTGTCCCCGTCCTCTTTTATGGACTCGTCCGGAACCCTTACAACGAGACCGCTGTCCGTAAGGCTTACCTCCAGGGTAAGGCCTACTTTGTAGGTGGTCCAGTAGAGGGTTGCCGTAAACCCAAGCTCCGTATAGGTGACCTTCTTTGTGATATTGTCGTTAAATGTGTTAGCCTGCTTAGTGTCGTCGTTTCCGCTAATCAGCGTGAGCACCACTGCGGAGTTCATGGCTCCCCACCAGGTCTTGTTTGCGAGGCCGTCATCGTAGCTTGTATACGACTCCATATATGCCCCCGTCACCTTATCGGTGATGATGAGGGAGAGGGTGTCCTCGTTCACATACATTGTGTATCTGTCGCTCTTTGCGGCTTTTTTGTGCTCGTTGAACTCTGCGGGCTCCTCTGCCTTTGTGCCTAAAACACCGGGTGTTATACCCTGGAAGAGGGATACAAGAAGGATTACGGAAACAAGAACAGCTAATATTCTTTTGATATTACGATCCAATCTTATACACCACCTCTCTCGGGATCTGCTGCAGGAAGTCGAATACCTGCGACCAGAGCACGTAGATTATAAATGCCAGCAGGCTCACGATAAGGATCGTGAAAGCTGTAAGAAGGATGATCTTAATGGTTTCCTTCACGTTGTAGTTATTTATCTCTTTGACAGCGATAAAGATCAGCACTGCTACCCATGCAAGCATAAAGAGCCTGCCGAAGTCCACAAAGAACCGCTCGTTGTCCGTAACTACGTGTGAAAGCAGGAAGATCACGGGCGTAAAGCAAAGGTACGGACCAAAGCCGTATATAAATGAGCAATAAATGTGTTTCAGCTTTCCTTCGCCGTCGTTGATCGTACACATAAGGTAATTGCAGCCTACCACCAGGAACAGTGCCACAAGTATGATCCCGATGTCGGAAGCGATATCGAAGCTTCCCTCACGGACCGTCTTTACAAGGAATCCGCAGAAGTATTTGTTGATGATGAACACAAGGATCATCAGTGCCAGCAGGATGTTGGAGCTCAGCAGGGAAACCTTTTCCTGATGCCTTATCCCGTAGCACCCTTCGATGGGATGCCTCATGAAGTAGAACACGTAGCCCAGCTGTTTTACCAGCTTAAACTCCTTTACCTTCGATAAAAGCTTCTTCGGAGCCTTTAAGATCCCGTACTTTTTATCAAGGAATCTGAGGACTGCCACAAGGATCACAAACGCGACTATGATAAGGACTGCCGCAGTGAGGTTTCTCTTAAGCCACGCAGCTCTTATCTCCCAGAAGGAATCAGAGTATGTATCAAGGTCCTTTGCGAGCTTTGAATACCTTAAGGCGCCGTTGTAGTCCCCTTCCTTGTAGAGCGCCTTTGCCATAGCCAGATTGGCGTAGTCGAAAAGGTTGTTCATCTCAAGGACTGTTGAGAGGGGCTTCTTTGATTCTGTGTAGCGGCCTTTTGAGAACAGGTAAAGAGCTTCGTGAAGGTGGTCTGTAAACTCTGTGGGCTTGTAGACCTGGATCTGGGCCTTATCGGAGTCGAGCACGTAGATCTTGTCGTCTTTTCCGATCTGGATCGCCTCAACCTTGGTGGAAAGGCCTATCCTCTGCTGTCCGTCATCGGCGCCGCCGAAAACAAAGAGCAGGTCACCGTCGTTGTTGTATTCGTAGATATAGCCGCTCTGTGCTGCAACAAAGGCATTGTCGTGGTTTCCCACAGCAACAGCCGCAGGCAGATCCTCGTAGGTCTGGGGAGTGATCATATTCACGCCCGCGATGTTAAGGCGCTTTAAGGCTTCGTTCTTCTCGCCGCGGGTTACGGTGTAGATAACACCCTTATCGTCTATTGCAAGGTTGTCCGGAGTTGCAGGCAGGTTGCTCAGCTGTTTTGCCCTCTGCTCGTCCGTGAGGATCGCCCTCCAGATGATGGTCCAGAGGGATGCTCTTGTGTTGTTTGTTCCGAAATACCCAAGGAAGGTGCCACCCTCCACCGGGCTTATCTCTACGATACCGTTGGTGTTGGATTCACACACCACATACATGGTGCCGAATGAATTGACAACCAGCTTTAACGGCATGAAGACCTGGTTTTCACCGTATATAGCCGAGTCAGGCTTTCCGTAGGTCTTAATAAGGTTCCCTTCCGGATCGAAAACGAAGATGGCCTTTGCATCACGGTCCGCAACATAGCAGGTGCGGTCTTCCGTAACAAATATGCCTCTCGGGCTCATGAGTGTCCCCTGGCCGAAGACCTTTATCAGGTCTCCTTCCGGTGAGGATACAACGACACGCTTGTTCCCGCTGTCCAGGATGTAGATGGTCCCGTCATCCAGCAATGTGAAATCTGTGGGCCCTTTAAGGGATTCCTCACCTATCTTCGTGATGGTGGTGTAAGGAAGGTACGCCGTCTGTGTCTCGATAGTCGAACCATAGCCGTCAACCGTGTAGGTCTTGTAGGGCGTGTCACCACGGACTGCCGCAGGCTCCGCAAAGCCGATAAAGGCCAGGAGGAGCGCCAGCACCATCGATATTAAACTGACTGCGAAAGTTCTTTTTTTCATGGTCTGTACAGTCTCCTACTTGATTCCGGAATATGCCATGGTGTTCATTACGTTCTTCTGAAGTATGCAGAAAAGGATGAAGTTCGGCAGGAACATGATGAGTGATGCGGCTGCCGCTACACCCTGTCCGGCTACTGTGTTGGAAGTCGATCCCGCAAGAGTGTTCATGTAGAACGCAAGGCTCTTTAAGGATTCGTTGTTTATGTAATAGTTTGATGTTTCAAGGTTTGTCCAAACCTGCTGGAACACAAGGATCGCAGCGGTTGCGATAGCAGGCTTGATGAGCGGGAGGATAACCTTCCAGTAGATCTGCCATTCTCTTGCGCCGTCCATATAAGCCGCTTCGATAAGGGAATCGGGTACCTGGTCGACAAACTGTTTGATCAGGAAAAGTCCTACCGGAAGGGCCACCAGCGGAAGGATCTCCGCAAGGAAGGTATCAATGAGGCCAAGCTTGTTGATAACAAGGTATCTCGGGATCATTACCGCTACGGACACGAACATCAGCGCTATCTGGTTGATCTGCATCATGGTGCTGCGCCCTTTGAAGCGGAGCTTCGAGAGTGCGTAAGCCGCCATAGTGGAAAACAGAAGTGATCCGAAAACTACAGCCCCTGTGATGAGGATACTGTTAAAAACGTATTTACTCAAAGGGATGCTCGCGGACCTTGAGGCCTTTATCAGGTTTCTGAAGTTGTCCAGCGTCGGATGGGTGGTGATGAACTTCGGAGGGAAAGCGAACAGCTCTTCCATGGGTTTGAAGGCATGGAAAAAGATGAACACTATCGGAAGGCCCGTCAGAAGCACCATGGGGAGGATCAGAAGGTATATCTTTATCTGACCTTTTTCGAATCTCTGGGGATTCATTTTATGACCTTTATATGCTGCCACAGTCCTTCACCTCCTTAATCTCTTTCTCCGAACAGCCTGCCGGACAGGGATGAGAAAATCTGTACTATCAGGAGCAGTACTACGGAAACTGCCGCCGCATAGCCCATCTCGTACCGGATAAAGCCGTAATCTTCAATGTGGTTTACTATCAGCTGCGCTGCGTAACCCGGTGTGGGGTTGCCCGCAAGCAGTGTGGAGATCATACCGTTCTGGAACGCACCAACGATCTGCATTACCGCAGCAAAGAGCATCTGGGGCTTCATGCTGGGGATGGTCACGTAGATCATCTCCTGGAACCTGTTCTTAACACCGTCTATGGCCGCTGCCTCGTAAAGCGATTCATCCACGTTCAGGAGACCTGCCAGGATCGAAAGGAAGCCGACGCCCATGCTGCTCCACAGACCGATTATTATGACGATAGGGAGCAGGAACTTGGTATTTACAAGCCATTGTACCGGTTCGTTTATCACGCCTATGCTCATCAGCCAGCTGTTGAAGTAACCTGTCTGGTCGCCGGTGAACATGATCTTCCAGAGCACCGCCATGGCAACACCTGTTGTCATGCTGGGGGAGTAGAGGATCAGCGCACATATGGTCCTTGGCCACTTTGTGAGGTTTGCAAGGCCAAATGCCAGCAGGAAGGAAAGGATGTACCCTCCCACACCAACGATAAGCGCGTATTTTACGGTGTTGGGGATAACAAACTTCATGAATGTGTCATCGCTGGTGATCAGGTTTATGTAGTTCAAAAGACCTACGAACCTGGGACGTTCAATGGCGTTGAAGCTTGTAAACGACAGCCCTATCGCGATAACGACAGGCGTAAGTATGAATATTACAAACAACAAAGCGTAAGGAAGGACGAACAGGTATCCGCTGCTCTGGCTTCTTCCCGGCTTTCTGCTGCTTTTTAGCTTACTCATTGCCTTTTTCCTCTTTCCCGTTTACTTGCCAAGTATTTCTCTTACCTTCTCTACGGAAGGTACTTCGTATTCTTTGATGACCCTGCCTTCGGAGTCGATATAACCGAACTCCTCCAGCTTTCTTGCGGTCTCACGTTCTACTATCTTCACGGCTTCGTCGATCCTTGAGCGGATCGTCTGGCCGTTTACAACAACATCATTGAAAGCGTTTGAGAGCTCGCGCTCGAGCATGTAGCTGCCGAGGAGTCTCGGCGCTTCAAGGATGTACTGCGCCTGTTCAAGGATGGTTTCCTTATCCGATGTGGGGTAAGGAAGGAGCTTGAAGGCTTCAAGGTTTGCCGTGGGCCAGATATATTCGTCGCCGTACATGATCTGTACCATCTGACCAAACTCTGCCTGAACCTCGGTTTCGGACCACCACTTCATGAATTCCCAGGCTTTCTGCTCTCTTTCGTCGTTAGACTTAAACATTACTGTGGATTCCGCTCCGCCTGACATAAAGCGCTTCACTTCGCCGGTACTTTCGTCCTTAAGGCCCGGTACAAGGGCTATATTCCAGGAGTTTTCGATCTCCGGAGCCGCATTCAGGATAAGGTTGTAGGAGTTGAAATCCGCGATGCCGACAGGCAGGTCGCCGTTCCTGAAGTGCTGGTAGAAGTTCGGAACGTCTACCGGCAGGTTGTACAGGGTAAACAGGTCTGTCAGCTGTGTAAAGCCTTTAATGGTGGCTTCGGAATCTATCATGAGGTCCTGGGCCGTCTTCCCGTAAAGGGTACCGCCGTTCTGGAAGATGAGCGGTGTGACGCCGTGGAAGTTTCGCATGGTGAGCATGGCCGCCGTAGGATAATACACGTTCAGGCCGCGCATTTGCAGATCCGTAAGCATCTCTGTCAGCTCATCGATGGTGCCCGGCACTGAAAGGCCAAGCTTTCCGAGGATATCGGTCCTGTAGAACAGAACGTAGAAGTTCATTGTCTCAGGCAGCGAATAAAGCCCGTCCCCAATAACCGAGGGCACAAGCATACCGTCGCTGTAGCGCCCGAATATCTCCTTGTAATCCGAGAACTTTGTAAGGTCCACAAGGGCGCCTCTTACGCCGATCTCGAAAGGTATCGAGTAGTTTATGCCTGTCGCTATATCCGGCGTGTCACCGGAAGCGTTTGAAAGGATCAGCTTCTGGGCATCCGTCATAAGGGAAAGGTCGACTTCGATGCCGGTCTTTGGCGTGAACTGCTCGTCGATCATCTTCTGCATTATCTCTACATACTGCCTGGGCCTGTTCACCCACACCTGCACGTGCTCTTTATTTGCACTGGAGGTGGAGTAGCTCTGCCCGAAGAAGGAGTAGAAGAACCTGCCTATGGAGAGGAATATTCCTTTGAAGAACCCTGCGCCGGACTTCGGAACCTTTTCACCCTGGAAAATGTAGATCCTGTCGATGGCTGTGTTGTTCTTCCCGATAATGTCCACAAAGTTCGCAAGCTGCGTATTTATGGAGTTTGTGCTGGTTGAAAGCTCGTCTACCCTGTAGACCAGCTCGTTGGGCTCTTCCGCAAGGGTCTTGAGCTGTTTTGCTGCTATGATGAGGTATGCAAAAGCCGCAACATCCTCGGCCTTTTTGGCATTTACAAACCCTGTGGCCGACCCTGCGATCTCGTAGAGGCGGTCAACCCAGCCGTAAAGGCGTTCCTCGATATCGGGGATATATCTGTTCAGTTTAAGATCTCTGTATCTGTCTTTGTTAGTGCCGGCTACCTTCTTCACTTCAAGTGAAAGGTCGCCGATTCCGTTCATTATCTCGTCCACTGCCTCGAGGGCGTATCTGATGGGATCCTCGCTTATAGTGAAGGAGATGGTATGTGTTCCGGCCTCAAGATAAACGCTGAGCTTGTTGCCGTCGTCATCCGTGAGGGCCAGTGTTTTGTATTTGGAGGCGTATTGGAGCGGGTAATTGTAAAACTCGCTGTTCGGGATCTTTCCGTCCACTCTTATGTTGTAGAATACCGGAAAGCCGTTTTTCTCAGTCTGTCTGTAGTTGGCGGCAATATAGTAGTAGCCGGCCTTTTCAACATCGAAGCTGTAGGTGATGCACTGCCCTGCATCGCTGAAGGAAGCCTCATCTACAGTGTTAAGGAGTGTCTCCTTTACATAAGCCGGCGAAACCGATGATGAATACTCGCCCACAGCATGTATCGAGGAGTCGTTCCTGATGTAGAAATCTTCACCTTCAATGGTGATGAGAGCGTTCCCTTCCGCCTTCTCGGAGCCTTTATACTCCGGTATAACTTCAGGGGCGGAAAGAGTAATGTTGCCAAGAAGGAAAGTCCCTTCGTTGACCCTTATTGTAAACTTTTGCTGCCCGGCTTTAAGCTCCACCGCAAGGGGGAGGGAGTACC
>JAGDCQ010000206.1 GCA_017958465.1 Lachnospiraceae bacterium | reverse complement strand
GGCATAAACCCTGCCACAGGGAAGGAAGTGTTTGTGGAGCGGGATCCGAAGCGCAAGGAGATGCAGAGGGCGCTTATCCAGTTCAGAGAGCCTAAGAACCGCGCGCTTGTTGAGCAGGCGTTAAAGATAGCAGGCAGGGAGGACCTTATAGGATACGGACCGGAATGCCTGATAAGACCTGCGGGAAACGGCAGGGAGACGCCCAGAAACCGGAACAAACAGAGCAAAGGGCGGAAGAAGTGAGAGACAGTAAAATGCTGATAAAGCAGCTTAAAGGGAAGGACGTTTCCATATGTTGCTTTATCAGCATTTTGCATTAATCCGGCCCAAGATGGGCAACGGCGGCCGGTGGCTGCCCGCCGGATTCCATTTTTATGTTTCTGAAGGCGGGAAACTGGGGAGGGACACTGTTGTATTGAAAGAAATAACCAAAACGACAGTAGGGGTTGTCCGATTGGATTTCATTTTTAGGTTTCCAAAGGTGGAAAAATCGGGATAGGTACTGTTGTTTTAAAAGAATTGGTTCAAACGACAGTAGGGGGTAGCCGATTGGATCTCATTTTTATTTTAAAGACGGGATAAATAGCAGAAAGTCAACTGTTGTTTTTCGGAAAACGGTCAAAAAGACAGTAGGCTAAGCCAAATCAGGCTTCAATTTAAAACAACAGACGGGATAAATAGCAGAAAGTCAACTGTCGTTTTCCAAGAAAACGACAGAACGACAGTACATGTTGCCGGATCGGGAGCTGATTTTTATCTACAGACGGGATAGGCAACAAAGGAAGCATTTTTTAATTAATGAAAACGCTTACATTTCAGTTGATATTTTTCCGGTTTCGTTGTATAGTATTAGGTAAGCTGTTTTGCATTATACATGCTCAAAATTGGAGGATAAGTTTATGGCAAAAGTGGTAACTATGGGCGAGATCATGCTTCGCCTCTCAACACCCGGAAACGAGCGCTTTATCCAGGCCGACACATTTGATATCAACTATGGCGGCGGTGAAGCAAATGTGGCTGTTTCCCTTGCAAATTACGGACATGACGCAAGCTTTGTGACAAAGGTCCCGAAGAACGAGATCGGTGAGGCATGCGTTGCATCACTCAGAAAATACGGCGTTGATACCTCAAAGATCGTTTACGGCGGCGAACGTCTCGGTATCTACTACCTCGAGACAGGCGCATCCGTTCGCGCTTCGAAGGTTGTTTACGACCGCGCGCATTCGTCGATCTCCGAGGCTGAAGTTTCGGATTTTGATTTTGATAAGATTTTTGAAGGCGCAGACTGGTTCCACTTTACAGGCATAACTCCCGCCATCAGCGATAAAGCCTCAGAGCTTACAAAGGCAGCCCTTATCGCGGCAAAGAAGAAGGGTATTACTGTTTCCTGCGATCTCAACTTCAGAAAGAAGCTCTGGAGCCAGGAAAAGGCCAAGAAGGTAATGACAGACCTTATGCAGTACGTTGATGTCTGCATCGGAAACGAAGAGGACGCAGAAAAGGTGCTCGGCTTCAAACCAGGCAAGACCGACGTTACAGGCGGTTCTCTTGAGCTTGCGGGCTATCAGGACATCTTTAAGCAGATGGTTGATACCTTCGGTTTCAAGTATGTTGTAAGCTCGCTCCGTGAGAGCTATTCCGCATCGGATAACGGCTGGTCGGCTGCTATCTACGACGGCAAGGAGTTCTATCACTCAAAGAGCTACAAGCTGCACATCGTTGACCGCGTGGGCGGCGGTGATTCATTTGCCGGCGGACTTATCTGCGGACTGCTCGACGGTAAGGATATGAAGGCAGCTCTTGAGTTTGCGGTTGCGGCATCTGCATTAAAGCACACCATCCCCGGAGACTTCAACCTTGTTTCAAGAAGCGAAGTTGAAGCACTTGCAGGCGGCGACGGCTCGGGAAGAGTACAGAGATAATGTGTGAAGAAACACAGAGTGAAGAGAATTTAAAAAATGGCAGATTGATAAGAATCATTCTCAGGGTTTTATCAATCCCCTTTTTGCTCGCTTTTTTATATATTTTTTTGGATATCATCATTACAACAATATCACCTAAAATGGATTATGCTAACAGGGATCTTTTATGGATATATAGCCTCACTTTCAGCTTTATGACCGTAGGGATAGGCCTCTGGATCGCAGGGACCAGGCGCGATAGATTATTGTATTGTCTACCGATAGTTCTTATCATGTCAGTACTGATCCTAGCGGTTTTGGTGGTTACATTTATTCATTTTGCAATGTATTAGCTTGTATATTATAAAAATAAGGAGTAATAACCATGGAATTACGTACAGCTGCATCCCCGAAGGATGTAAAGTATTACACAACAGAGCGTCTTCGTGAGGAATTCCTCATCGACGACCTTTTTAAGGCAGACGATATCAAGCTCGTTTACAGCCACATCGACAGGATCATCACAGGTTCTGCCGTGCCTGTAAAGGGGGCGTTAAAGCTTACAGCAGGCGATGAGCTTCGCGCAGAATACTTCCTGCAGCGCAGGGAGATGGGCGTTATCAACATCGGCGGCACAGGCTTTATCAATATTGACGGAAAGAAGTACACTGTGGGCTATAAGGATGCTATGTACATCGGCATGGGTTCGAAGGACATCATCTTTGAGAGCGAAGATGCAAGCAAGCCCGCGAAGTTCTACATTAACAGCGCACCTGCACACAAGACTTACCCCACTGTTCTCATCAAGCTTGACGGTGAGCCTGAAGAGGGCGTTGTTATCGTAAAGAAGGAAAACAAGAAGGAACTTGGTACCCTTGAGGAGTCCAACCACAGGACCATCAACAAGTATATCCTTCCCGGCCAGGTAGAGAGCTGCCAGCTCGTAATGGGCATGACAAAGCTTGAGCCCGGCAGTGTGTGGAACACGATGCCTTGCCACACGCACGATCGTCGTATGGAGGTTTATCTGTACTTCGATATGCCGAAGGATGCGCTTGTTTTCCACTATATGGGCGAGCCCAACGAGACACGTCACATAGTAATGCGCAACGAGCAGGCTGTTATCTCACCGAGCTGGTCGATACATGCAGGCTCCGGCACTCAGGCATACACCTTTATCTGGGGTATGGTCGGCGAGAACCAGGATTTCGACGATATGGACGGCTGCGCTATGGGCGACCTTATGTAATTTAACATTTGCCCCCGCAGGAATGCGGGGGTGTTTTGTTTTGACAGAAAAACTTACGGTGCAGCATTTGAACTGCACGGCATTAGCTAAAGGAGAGGGCTGTGATTTACGACGATCTATTGTTTAACGACAGAGCAACCTACGGTGACGAGCTTCGCGAGCTTAAGATAATCGATGCGGAGAACAAACCTGTTGACGGCAAGTACATTTACTGGCTTGCGGAGAAGATCAAGGGGATGGACCCCATGCTCTACGAGCATTACAATGCCCTCCGCCTGATCTTTAAGAGCGCGCTTTCGCGCTACCTGGCTGCGTTTACCGCCCGTCCCGTCAAAGATGAGGACGTTGCGGCGGCTATCCGTATGATGGTTTCTTTGAAGCTGCTGAATGCGGAGAAATACCTGCCTCTGCTCATTGAGAGGCCTGCCGGCGAACGCCTTGAGGCTGACCCGGCTTCCGGCGACACCGCGGCTAAATATGCGGTGCGCGTCATCTTGACGGATTCGAGAAATGCGGTCATAGAGATGCCCGGCGCCGGCCTTTATTATACCGAAAAGCCGTATTCGATCTACCTGAACGGCGAGTTTTACGCAGAATCAAACAAGGTTGTCGAGAGCCTTTACGGGCTCACTCCCGACACCTTTTACAAGATATACATCCTTACGGACGGCGTTTGCACAATGGCGGAATTCCGCACAAAAGAGGAGTTTGTGACGCTGAATGTCAAAGACTATGGCGCTGTCGGTGATGGCGTGCATGATGATACGCTTGCGATCCAGGCGGCCATTTCCTGCTGTCCTGCGGATTCAAGGATATTCATCCCGGACGGAAAGTATCAGGTCACGAGCATTTTCTTAAAGAGCGACATCACCATCGAGCTCGCTAAGGGCGCGACTCTCATCGGCTGCCCCGACAGAAACAGGCTCGCCATCCTTCCCGGCAGGACAGAGTCCTATGATGAGCAGGACGAGTATCTGCTTGGCAGCTGGGAGGGCAATCCGCTGAACTGCTTCTCTGCAATGATCACAGGTGTAGGCGTGAAGAACGTGACTATCTGCGGGCAGGGAACCCTTGACGGCGGCGCAAACGCCGACAACTGGTGGAAAAACCCGAAGGCATACGACCGCGCGTGGAGGCCGAGGCTCATGTTCCTTTGCAGGTGCAAGGATATTACACTTCAGGGTGTGACGATCCAGAACAGCCCTTCCTGGAACCTGCATCCGACTTTCTCGGACAACCTGAAGT
>JAGDCQ010000205.1 GCA_017958465.1 Lachnospiraceae bacterium | reverse complement strand
GAGAACGCCAAAAGAGACGCCGTAAAATATACGGACGAGGCTGTTTCCATCGTAAGGTCCCTTGGCCTTGATACATCATTTATAGAAAAACTTATGCTTAAATTGCTTGAAAGAGAATCATAATGAGTTTTCTTGATCGAATAAATAAACCTAATGATATAAAGGATATACCTGTGTCGGACTTAAGACAGCTTGCCCTTGAGATAAGGCGTTACATGCTTGAAAACGTGAGTAAAGTCGGCGGTCATATGGCTTCAAGCCTCGGTGTTGTGGAGCTTACGATGGCGCTCCACCTGTTTCTCGACCTTCCGAAAGACAAGCTTATCTTTGATGTAGGTCACCAGTCCTATGCCCACAAGATCCTTACGGGAAGAAAAGAAGAGTTTAAGACCTTGCGTCAGTTTGGAGGTATAAGCGGTTTCCCGAAGATCTCGGAATCCGATTGTGACGCTTTTGATACGGGGCACAGTTCCACCTCTATATCTGCGGGGCTTGGCCTTGTAAAGGCAAGGGATCTTCGCGGCACGGACGAGAAGGTTGTGGCTGTTATAGGCGACGGAGCACTTTCCGGTGGAATGGCGTTTGAAGCCCTTAACAACGCCGGACGGCTGAAATCCAACTTTATCATAGTCCTTAACGACAACAAAATGTCCATTTCCGAAAATGTGGGAGGTATGGCCAACTACCTTGGCAATATCCGTACAAACCCCGCTTATAACAAGCTGAAACAGAACGTTGTTACGGCTCTGAACGCCATCCCTGAAGGCGGCGCCCATATCGCGGGAGCAATGAAGCGCACAAAAGCTTCCTTAAAGCAGCTCCTTATCGACGGAATGTTTTTCGAGGATATGGATATTACTTATATCGGGCCTATCGACGGTCACAACATAAGCCATATCAAATATGCGCTTGAGCTCGCTTCCCGTAAGCAGACTGCCACTCTTGTACACGTTGTCACAAAGAAGGGAAAAGGCTACAGGGCGGCAGAGCAGAACCCTGTGAAGTTCCACGGGATCGGACCGTTTGACAAGAAAACAGGAGAAGCAAAGAAGAAGGGCGGCCAGTCCTTTACCGATGTTTTCTCAAAGACTATTACAGAGCTTGCTGAAAAGGATGATAAGATCTGCGCCATTACAGCTGCAATGGCTCCGGGCACAGGCCTTACGGATTTCTCTATCCGCTTCCCCGAAAGGTTTACGGATGTTGGGATAGCGGAAGAACATGCTGTCACTTTTGCCGCAGGCCTTGCAGCAGGCGGTTTTAAGCCGGTGTTTGCTGTTTATTCCACATTCCTGCAGAGGGCTTACGACCAGATCATCCATGATGTCTGTCTTGAAAATCTGCCCGTTGTCTTTGCCGTGGACAGAACAGGAATAGTAGGACCTGACGGTGAGACGCATCAGGGGATATACACAAACTCCTTCCTTCCGCATATTCCGGGGCTTACAGTCCTTGAACCGAAGAATGCCGAGGAGCTTAAGGAGTCCCTTAAATATGCCTTTAATCTTAACGCGCCTTGTGCCGTTTGCTATGCAAAGCGTCAGACAGATGATATTTTCGACAGCTTCACACAGGACCCTGTGATCACTACAGGTAAGGCAGAGATCCTTTCTGACAAGGGAAATGTCTGTATCTTTGGTATCGGGCCTGCCATGTGGAGCGCTGCAGAGGCTGTAAACATCCTGAAAGACCGGGGGATCGACGTAAGCCTTGTAAACCTTCGCTTTGCAAATCCCATAGATACCAAGACCATCATCTCTGTGGCTGCAAAGAAGAAGGTAGTGGTAACGGTTGAGGAAAACATAAAAAGAGGCGGTATTGGCGAAAAGATAGAAGCGATCCTTGCCGAGAACAATGTCAAGTACGGGAAGCTTCTGAACCTTGCGCTGCCGGATGCGCCTCTTAAACAGGGGAAAGTCCCGGAGCTTAAAAAGGCTACAGGAACAGACGGCGAGTCTATCGCAAATGCGATAAAAGAGCTGCTCTGAGTTTTTCCCGGGCAGATATTTGATAAACGTGATCTTGGAGGAAGTGTTTTGAAGGAACGGTTAGATGTTCTTCTTGTAAAGCTTGGCATAGCCGATACACGCGAGCGGGCCAAGGCCTATATCATGGAGGGCTCGGTTTTTGTGAACGGCGAGCGCGAGGATAAGGCAGGGGCTCAGTTTCCGGAAACCGCGCATATAGAGTTTCGCGGGCAGGGTATGAAGTATGTGAGCCGTGGCGGATACAAGCTTGAGAAGATGATCGAAAAGCACAATATCGACCTTACGGACACTGTCTGTATGGATATAGGCTCGTCAACAGGCGGGTTTACGGACTGTATGCTCCAGAACGGCGCAAAACACGTTTATGCCATAGATGTGGGCACAAACCAGCTGGCCTGGAAGCTTAGGACCGATCCACGTGTTACATCCATGGAAAAGACAAATATCAGGAATGTTACTCCTGAAGATTTTGCCGAAAAAGCCGATTTTGCCTCGGTTGATGTTTCTTTTATATCGCTCAGGCTTGTGCTCGTGCCTGCAAAACCCCTGCTTTCCGAACATGCCCATATGGTATGCCTTATCAAACCGCAGTTTGAAGCAGGCAGGGAAAAGGTTGGCAAAGGCGGCATAGTAAGAGAAAAGAGCACACACATGGAGGTTTTGCGCGAGATCCTCGGGTTTACCGCAAACCTTGGCTTTAAGATCCTTGATGTGACTTTTTCGCCTATAAAGGGGACAGAAGGCAATATTGAATATCTCATGTATCTTGAGAACAGCAGTGAACCCGAGCCCGCACCTGATGAAGATGCCATAAAAGCTATAGTTGAAGAGGCTCACGGGAGTCTGTGATCCCTGTACCGTATTGACAAGGATGCATAAAATGATGTTTTATACATTGTTTTTATGCATTTTTCTCTTGCCTTTTTATACTAATTGTGTTAGTATTTAAGGGCTTACAAGGAATAATGGTATTATGAAGAAATTTTGTATAATCACAAATCCCGAAAAAGACAGGGAATACATATTGACTTCAAAAATAGAAGCATACCTCGAAAGCAGGGGTATGCTGTCTTATCGTGCGAAGGAAACAAAGGGAAAGCAGTACGGCTTTGTGGACCCTGAGAGCCTTGAGAAGGATACGGACTGTGCCATCGTACTCGGCGGCGACGGGACCCTGCTCCATGCCGCAAGCCAGCTCTCTGAATTTGGCATCCCGCTCCTTGGGATAAACCTTGGCACACTGGGGTTCCTTGCGGAAGTCAGGAAAGAAGATGTGGAGGAGGCGCTTCACAAGTACCTTTCCGGTGATTATTACATTGAAGAACACATGATGTTAACGGGCGTATTCAAGGATAAACACATTCATGTGCTGAATGATATCGTTATTAGTGCCAACGGCTTTTCCCGCCTTGTTTCGCTGGATATGTATATTAACGGCGTATCCTTGTCACAATATGCGGGAGACGGGCTTTTGATCGCTACTCCAACAGGTTCCACGGCTTACAATCTGTCTGCCGGAGGCCCTGTGCTGGCACACGACTCAAAAATGATAGTAGTGACGCCTGTTTGTCCACATTCGCTTTCAAACAGGTCCTTAGTGCTTTCCGACGACGACTCTCTCTCAATAGAGTGCGGAAGGCGCGGAAACAACACTGAGAGTGAGGTTGCGGTCACTGCCGACGGAGTTTTCTGCTGTACGCTTAAGGAGGGCGACAGGATAGAAATAGCTAAGTCCGAAAGGACTGCGAAGCTTATAAGGTTTGAGAAGGAGGCCTTTTATAAAGCTTTGAGAAACAAATTAGGGTGGGGCTTCAAGCCCGAAAAGATGTGACAGAAAGGATTTATATGAAGATCGGGAGACAGGCAAAGATACTTGAATTGATCACAAACAATGAGATAGAGACCCAGGAACAGCTCGCGGAGCTGCTGTTAAAGAGCGGCTACAA
The DNA here is from genome assembly GCA_017958465.1 of Lachnospiraceae bacterium. GTDB lineage: Bacteria > Bacillota > Clostridia > Lachnospirales > Lachnospiraceae > SZUA-448. The sequence goes on along the minus strand of JAGDCQ010000205.1, from coordinate 3,916 downwards.
TGTGACGCAGGCGACTATCTCGCGTGATATCAGGGAGCTTAAGCTTTCGAAAGTATCTACGGAAAACGGAAAACAGAAATATGTGGAGGTAGCAAAGAACGGAGTTGATGACTCTTTTCTTGACAAATACGTTCGTATATTGCAAAATGGTTTTGTTTCGATGGACAGAGCCATGAATATCATTGTTATCAAAACAGTGCCGGGTATGGCGATGGCGGTAGCTGCTGCCATTGATACCATGCATTTTGACGGGGTCGCAGGCTGTATCGCCGGCGACGATACCATCATGTGCGCGGTAAGGACCATGAAGGACACGGATATGATAATGACCAAGATCAGAAGACTCGTGAAGAACGATGACTAAAAAAACTGTAATTTGGAGGAATTATGTCAGGTCATAATAAGTTTTCAAACATCAAGCATAAGAAAGAGAAGAATGATGCCGCAAAGGGCAAGATCTACACCAAGCTCGGACGTGAGATCGCAGTTGCTGTAAAGGAGGGCGGTCCCGATCCCAACAACAACTCAAGGCTTAAGGATATCATCACAAAGGCAAAGGCTCAGAATATGCCAAACGACACCATCGACCGCAGCATCAAGAAGGCTGCAGGCGAAGGTTCGGGCGTTAACTACGAGCACGTTACATACGAAGGCTACGGCCCCAAGGGAACGGCCATCATCGTTGACGGTCTTACCGACAACAAGAACAGGACCGCTGCAGATGTAAGGGCAGCTTTCTCAAAGGGCAACGGCAGCATAGGAGCTCAGGGCTGCGTTTCCTTCATGTTCGACAAGAAGGGCCAGATCATCATTGATAAAGAAGAGTGTGACGCTTCCTACGACGATATCGAGCTTATCGCTATCGAAGCCGGCGCAGAGGACATCTCGGACGAAGAGGACAGCTACGAGATCATCACCGCTCCCGAGGATTTCAGCGCAGTTTACGAGGCATTTGACAAGGCAGGCATCCCTATGGTCGAGGCCGATGTCACAATGATCCCTCAGACCTATGTTGAGCTTACCGACGAGAACGACATCAAATGCATGAACAGGATCCTTGATCTTCTCGAGGATTCGGATGATGTTCAGAACGTTTATCACAACTGGGACGAATGATAGCAGGATATCAAACCACAGGACAAGGAGAAATCTTTGTCCTGTTTTTTTGTAATTTCTTTGCTTTTTATTTGTGAAATAACTATAATGTTAATTGAGAAATTGCCGATAGTATTTTTGAGAGCCCTAAAAAGGGGGTTTTTGTGCGGATCTGGGACAATAAAGACAACACAGAAATTTATTTTGGGAGAAATAATGAACAGGAATCATAAATATCGTCGTTTATTAACAGTATTGATCATAATCGAGCTTTTCCTTGCTACTGCCATCACCGGCAGTATCATTGACGACTACAGCGATGACAAGGTCAGAGCTTCAGCCGCCACTCTTATGGACGCCATCGGCCAGTATGTGATAAACATCGGTTCCGAGTATTACAGACAGGGCGATGAGCTCATCATCGACAGAAACTCCACAGTTCAGCTTATGTACGTTGACGCTACCGGCAACGTTCTTCCTATTGCCATTGATGCAGGAACCACTCTTGAAGTGGAATGGAACGTGCTGGACGACGGAGGAGAAGTTTCGAGCACTGTTATCACGGCTACGGGTATCACAAAGAATATAAGCGGTCTTAAGAACTACTGTGAACTAAGGGTAGTAGGTATCGGTTACACGAACCTTACAGCCCGTATCACTATGACCGATAATACGCAGGGTATCACATCTTTCATCGATTATTCATGGAAAGTCAAGGTTTCCCTTGCCATCGATAACGACAATGCGACAGACGATTCCGCGATCGACGGCGGAGATTACGGTCTTCGTTATGCGTTCAGTACCGATAAATCCAAGGATACCCTCCAGATCTCCGGTCCGGAAGTTCTTACGGACGCAGATCCCGATAACGATAAATACAACTCCTACCTGCTTCTGTTAAAGAAGGCAAACCTTCTCTACGAGGTTAACGACGGCGGGACACCAAGGCTTCTCGACAACTTTGCGACAGAGTCCGATATTGAGCTGAATACCGACCTTGCGACACTCCTTAACGATAACATTAAGTGGACCACTTCCGACAGCACCGTCGCAACCGTTAAATACGGTGTTATCCGCGGTGTGGGCGCAGGCCAGTGTGTGATCACGGCCACCACCGAGTCCTCGGACGGGCGTTCTTCAGAATCTGTCAGCGTTACTGTTGTAGTAAAGCCCACAGGTTATGTTGAGGGAAGCTCTGCCGGCTATCAGAGCAACTTTGTAGAGATAGTGGACGATAACAGCTTCACCATCGACACAAACGCTATCGACGCTACACAGCTTATCTGGACGGTCCACAATATCGACATCAACGGCGACGTGCTCTGGAGCAATGTTGGCAACAAGAATACCGACAAGTTCCACGTTACGCTTTATAATACAGGCGGAAAGATCTATTTCAGCGGTGTCGAAGCCGGGGCTTATTTCATCACAGCCCAGGTTAAAGGCGACTACGGCGAGAGCAACACCAAGATAAAGAAGATGAGCTGCACCATCATCGTTCCCGTTAAGATGCCTTCAGGTCCGCTGTACATCAACGTTTCCGATACCTACAGCATAATCGAGAATTCTTCGATAAAGGATCCCAACTGGTATGACTACGTATCAGAGGATGATGCCGTCGCTTCCGTTCATAACGGCGTTATCACAGGTGAAGGCTCCGGCGAGACGACCATCCACCTTACCCGTGTTGTGGGCGCAGGCTACGAGGATGTTTACACACCCGACGAGATCAACGCTTACGTTCCAGCTTCTCTTGATATCGTTGTGAGAGTTGTGGATACGATCACTTTGAATTACGCTTCCTACGTGATGTACGTGGGAGGAGAGCTGAAGCTCCGCGCTACCACCACAAACAGTACTGTAGTTACCTGGAGTTCCTCCGATGAGGCTGTCGCAAAGGTTGAAAACGGAACAGTCAAGGCCCTTGCAGTCGGCACTACAGTCATCACCGCAAGCCAGCTGGTGGAAGGTGTAGAAAAGACAGCAAAATGTAAGATAACCGTAAGACAGGCTGTGGAAGATATCGTGCTCATCCCTGAGACGGCGGAGCTCAATATCGGCGACAACCTTACGATAAATGCGCAGGTCAGCCCTTCGCTCAACGGCGTAACGCTTTCCTGGAATTCTTCCGACGAAAGCGTTGTAAAGATCACATCCTATGATGATCTTAGCTGTACCGTATACGCTGCGGGCGGCGGAAACTGCACACTTACCGCTATCAATCCCGATAACCAGATTGTTGGCTACTGCCAGATCAGCGTTTATGCGCCGATCACGAAGATCACTCTGTCCCAGACAAATGTTTCCCTGCCCCTGTCGGCAGGCTGGTTCCAGCTTTACGCGGAGATCGATCCTCCTTCGGCCATCAACAATGAGATCGTCTGGACTTCTATGGACAGCAGTGTTGCAACCGTTGACCAGAACGGCATCGTTACACTTAAAAAGCCCGGCAGCACATCCATCCTTGTTTCCGCTAAGACGGATGCATCCGTGTTTGCCGTATGTAACCTTGAAGTAACAAAGACAGTTACAGGCATAAAGCTTGATGCTACAACGCATGATATGTATGTAGGCGATACTTTCCGCCTTACCTACACTGTTTCCCCTGCCGGTGCCACAAACGCTGCCGTTACTTGGCAGTCCTCGAACACCTCTGTTGCAACTGTAGACCAGAACGGCCTTGTAACCGCGAAGGGCGTGGGCTCGGCTGTTATCATCTGCAAGACGCAGGATGGCGGCTATTCAGCTACCTGTACTGTTAACGTAGGCCGCGTAGCCACCGTCTTAAAGCTTGATGTTACAAAGCTCACCCTTAATACAG
>JAGDCQ010000204.1 GCA_017958465.1 Lachnospiraceae bacterium | reverse complement strand
GTTAAGGACGATGTAATGTACTATTGTTCTTTCTCTTCACCTGCAGATCCGGATGAAGCAGCCGGGCTGGCGACAAGGGTGATCAGCTTTATGCTCAGAATGGATACGAACGGACAGTAGGGTTGTGCTGAAAAGAGCTTTGATATGATAATCGAAGTCAGAAAACAGGTCACGATGTGATAAGCTCGGCAACGAGCCTTGCACCTGTCACCAGATCCTGTACCCGGGTGTATTCGGAAACAGTATGTGCTCCGTACATATTCTCCGCCGAACTGTTTGAAGGAATCATCCTCGCTCACGGAAAAACCGAGTTCTTTAAGCTTTTTTTCAGCTTATCGGCCATTTGCCTCTCAAGAAAACTTTCGGAATCCACAGAGACGAACTCCATGAATTCCGAAACTATTTTTTTCTCGTCAAAAATCGGCTTTGTCATATAATATCCTTTAGTGCCTGTGCCTCAGGAATTTCTCTTCCGGTGTCTTGCTCAGCACTTTTCTGTTCTGTGGCTCACTCCAGAGCTTGTCATAATCTATCTTGAGACCGAATTTGTTGGTAAATGATCCAAAGTTTCCGCCTGCACCCTTTGAAAGCCCAAAAGCTTTTACAAAATCTTCAAAGTAAGTATTGTTCTTAAATGCAGGGATCTCGTACAGATCTCTCAGGTAAGGCCATACATTTTTGTAGTCTACTACTCTGTGCTTGATCGGTCCGAGCTGTCTGTAATAGTGGTTGTCGAACCTTGCGAGGGAAACGAATACCCTTACATCGCTGTCGGTAACATAGTCACCGAAGAGGAATCTGTTTTTCTCAAGTCTCGCATCTATCTCATCAAGCGCATTGAAGAAATCGTCAAACGCCGCATTATAGGCCTCGAGCGTCCTTGCGTAGGCCATTCTGTAATGACCGTCGTTGATGGTCGGATAGAGCCAGGCATTAAACTTGTCGATCTCTTCCCTTAATTCTTCCGGATAAAGGTCAGGTGCGTCCTCGGGCTGGAAAGATCTGAAATTTACTTCGAAATAGTTCGTGAGTCTGTGATAATCGTTATTCACCACAGCTCCGGTGGTCTTATCTATCAATGCGGGGACCGTTGCACGTCCCTTAAAGTCAGGATCGCCCTTTGCATACGCTTCTGCAAGGAACTTGTGACCTGTGTACGGATCTTCAAAATCCTTGCTGTAGGGGAAGCCCCAGCTGTATTTGATCCCTCCGCCTATTTCACCTGCGGTCGTAACACTGATCACATCCTGTAGACCGAGGAGTTCTCTTACGATGGAGGCTCTGTTGGACCAATGGCAGATGTGCGCCCACACAAGGTGGTATCTGCCTTCTTCAGCCTTTAATTCGCCTTCTTTGTCACCGAAGGGTGTTGTGAAATAGTTCTGTTGTCTGACGAAATTACCGCCCTCGTCGATCTCTGTTGTCCTCTCCTGCGGGCGGCGTTTAACGCCCCTTTCCGCAGCCCACTTGTCAAGTTCTTCTTCACTGACGCTCACAACGGGCGTCGTGCAGCAAAATTGTTCTGCCATATCGCTTCCTCCTGTTATCTGTGTTTAGATCTGTTATTTTTTCTTGCCTGAAGTTTCAAGCAGTGTCCGTCCCCGTTTCATATCTTCTCTGTCGTATTCATCGATAAAGCGGTATCCTTCGGGCATCAGGAAGCCCGAAGCTTCCCGCCACTGCCTGTCGTGTTCGGATTTATCAAAAATGACCATTGCAGTCTTGGCCCTCCTGAATCCAAACTTTTCATACATGGAAACATTTCTCGGGTGAGTGTAAAGGATTATGTTCTGTCCCTTCAGCTGATCTACGAGCCTCATTATGAGCTCTCTGCCTATTCCGTGTCCGCGGTATTCCTTATCAAGCGCGACATTGTATATGACCGCCTGATAGAAACCGTCCGAAAGAGCCCTCGAAACACCGATTATCTTATCCTTGTCATAAGCGAAAACGACATTGGAGCTTCGTTCAAATACGAGCCTCTGTTCTTCAACCGACAGATCGGTCATGCCAACCCTCTGGAGCACATCCCGCACTTCCTCCCAATTAACGTTGTCCTTGGTGGTTTTGTATGTTATATCCATTTTTCTGCCTCTCCGATCAGATATTGTAATCAACGCCATCGATGACATTTATGTTGATCAAGAATTCCTTAAGCCTTTGATTCTGCGGTTTCTCGAAAACATCACTTGCTGTTCCGTCCGCGACTATCTTCCCGTTTTCGAGGAAAATGACCCTGGACGCCACGCTCTTTACGAAATTCATTTCATGCGTTACGAGCAGGATGGTGTTACCTTCCGATGCGATCTTTCTGACGGTCTGAAGGACTTCACCAACCAGCTCCGGATCCAGTGCCGATGTGGGTTCATCCATCAGCAGCAATTCCGGATCCATGGCCAGGGCCCTTGCTATCGCCACCCTTTGCTGCTGTCCTCCCGAGAGGTGCCTCGGATAATGATACAGGCGGTCACTCATACCGACCTTATCAAGCTTTTCAAGTGCAATCTTGCGGGCATCCTTTTTTTTAATTTTCTTAACTACAGTAAGGCCCTCCATTACATTGGCCAAAGCATTTCTCTGCTTGAACAGGTTGAACTGCTGGAAGACCATTTCCGTTCTGGATCTTAATCTGACTTTTTCCTTGGCCGATCTTGTCGTAAGGTTGTATTCTTCTCCTCCAATCCTTACAGTTCCGTTCTCAGGCTTCTCAAGAAGGTTAAGGCAGCGCAGGAGTGTGGATTTTCCGGTCCCCGAAGGGCCTATGAGGGCCACTACCTGCCCTTTTTCAATATCCAGATCAATATTGTCCAGAACCAGATTGCTCCCGAATCTCTTCGAAAGCCCTCTTATCTCTATATAACTCATATCATGCCTTTCCCGGTTCCGGTGCTTCCTCCGGTATATCTATGCGACGGCTTATAAGCTTTACCGCCTGTTCGATTATTATCGTGATGATCCAGTAGATGATGGCAAGCGCAAGGTACATCTCAAAGTACCTTGCAGTCCGCCCCACAAGTATCTTTCCGCCTGCCGTCATTTCCACAACGGCACAGGAAAAAGCAAGTGACGTGCCCTTTATAAGACTTATCAGAGAATTGCCGAGCGGAAGCAGTGCAACCTGAAATGCCTGTGGCATTATCACACGGTGCAATACCTGTGAGCCTGTCATTCCGAGGGACTTTGCCGCTTCGATCTGTCCTTTTTCAACGGACAGGATAGCAGCCCGGAAGGTCTCGGACGTGAAGGCAGACTGGTTAAAACCGAGCGCCACAAATGCAAATACTATGTTTGGTATTCCGTTCACGGAATAATCGGTGCCGTTTATCTGATTGATGTATCGTAACAGTATCGGGATCCCGAAATATGTGATATACAGCTGGACCAGGACCGGTGTTCCCCTTATCAGAGAAACAAAAGCCGCTGCAATCTGCGAGAGCACAGGTACACGGTTGACCCTGATGACTGCCAGTATCAGACCGAATATTATGCCGATGGTCATGGCAACGGCCGTAAGCTCCAGGGTTACCGGAAGGTATTTCAGGATCTGTGGTATCAGAGTAAATACCTGTTCAATGTCAAATATCTTTCCCATATGTCCTTATCATTTGTCCGAAGGAGCGTAATCTCCGCCGAAGTATTTGATGCTGAGTTCTTTTGCTTTTCCTTCTGCTATGACTTCTTTTAAAGCTTTGTTGAAGGCTTCTGCAAATTCCGTCTGATCCTTGGCTATCAATGCATAGGTAAAGGTAGCATAGTCTGTTTCAAGAAGTTTGTAGTTGTGCTGATATCCGAAGCTCGGCTGAAGATAGCCTACGTAGAAGGGCGCATTGTAAAGAGTCCAACCATATCTTCCGGTCTCTACACCGGTAAGTGTAGCCTGAGTGTCGTTCTCAACATATGTGATATTGATCTGGTTATCGGGATGATCTGCGTTGTAGTTCTCAACCAGAAGGGTATGGTTGATACCTGCGGATCCTACAAATCCATAGCTTACGAGATCTTCAAAACGAACGGTCTCACCGCTTCCGAGGTCGATGCTCTTGTTTGCGATGACCAGTTCCTTTGAAGTCATGGTAGGTTCGGAAATGATGTACTTCTCAGCCCTTTCGTCAGTGTAGCCGTAGTTGTTGGCTCCTATCTGATATCTGCCGGAATCGAGGCCCGCCCAGATAGATGCATGCTCTACGGTCTCCCAGTCGAGCTTATACTGAGGAAGCTTGGCAAATACAGCTTCGACAAGCTCAACATCGTAGCCGACGAGTTTGTTGTTCTCATCGTAATAGGAATAAGGTGCCAGAGCTCCTGTTGTTGCTCCGTGGATAACGATCGCATCCTTTCCTGCTTTGTCTTTTCCACAGCCTGCAAGTGCCCCTGCAGAAAGTGCTGCGATCGCGATCAGTATCACGAGTCTTTTCAAAACGTTCTTATTCATGTTCTCCTCCTTTGGTCCATATTGTTGTTCGGACATATTTTTTTGTGTTGAGAAGGATAATAACAAATTAAGAACGTTTCGGGAATTGTTAATAAACTATTGCCCGTGATAAAGAAGAATTATATATTTTCAGTCAAAAAACACCCACTGTTATTAAAAACGGCGACTAATGAAAATAAACAGAAAACAAGCAAAAAAAAGCCCTCGCAGGACGTACGATCCGGTGAGGACTTTTCTGTTGCTATGAATTTGCGGTCGTTCGGCCGTTATTTTTTATCGTCAGTTTCCGGCAGCTGCAAAGAGCTTGGCAATCTCGTCGGGAGAAAGCGCTTTGTTGGGGTCGCTTAAGTCAAGCCCGGCAAACGGATCCGGCTTTTCTTCGGGAGCAGGCTCCGGAACGGGTTCAACAACCGGCTCGGGAGCAGCTTCAACGACCGGTTCGGGAGCGGGAGCACTTGCCTGTGCAAACAGAGCGGCGATCTCATCGGGAGAAAGTGCCTTGTTCGGGTCACCTACAGGTTCGATAACCGGCGCGGGAACAGGAGCCTCAACAACAGGCTCAGGTTCGGGTTCGGGAACAGCCTCAACAATGGGTTCAGGAACAGGTTCGGGAACAACCTCGACAACAGGTTCGGGAACAGCCTCAACAATGGGTTCAGGCTCAGGTTCGGGAACAACCTCGACAACCGGTTCAGGTGCAACCTCAACTACCGGTTCTTCAGCGGGTTCTGAGGCTTTCTTCTTTCGGGAAGAGCTTCTTGCGGGCTTTGCAGCTTTTGCAGCCTCAACAGTAGCGGCCATTTCAGCCTTGATCGCTGTAAGCTCCAAAAGAAGGGCATCAAGCTTGGCGTTCAACTCCGCAGGTACGACAGAAGGTTCAGCGGCGGGGGCACCGGCTTCAATGGCAGCCTTAAGGCTTTCATTACCGCTTTTGATGGCTTCACCCAGGCTTGCATTACCGTTTTCAATAGCTCCGCCGAGGCTTGCATCGCCGCCTTCAACAGCTTCTTTCAGGCTTTCTGCGGAAGCGTTCAGTATTTCGGCAAGCTGTTTTGCGTTTTCTTTGTTGTATTTTATTATCATCTTTACACCGTTCTGCTGGTCAGAACGGAGAAGATGCAAAGCATCATGGATGCTCTGAAGGGCGCCGTTTACAGCGGCAGGATTGGAGCTCCTTGAAACGCTTTCGCCAAGAGAGCCGAGGGAGTTCTGGATCTCGCTGCCGTTACGCTTGGTAGCCGTATAAACAGCCTTGCAAACGTTTTCTATATTTTCAAGTTTGTCCGCGATCTGTTCTGCATTGCTGTTATTCTGCCTGCTCTCGAGGATACAGTCGATAAGCAGGTAGGAGGTGATGAGCAGGATCGCTGCACCTCCGGCCACAGAGAGCACCGATGATCTAAGCTCTATAAGGACATAGATCATGAAGACAAGCGATGCAATGAACAACAGGCTGAACAGTTCGATAAAGATTTTTCTTTTTTTCATCATACGCTCCGATCACTTGAAACTACTTCATCTTATTTTCTCACAAAACTCTTTTTTTTTCAAGGGTTTTGCGCGAAAAATTGGTCTTTTGACAGGCATTTGGAGCCCAAAACCGTTAAAGACCATCATCGAGTCCCGCTTGTACTTGACATATGCTGAAAATATGCTAATATAAACCGAACGTTTTACGACGAGAGCACTACAGGGAGGGAACATGAAGCGCTGGCAGAAGAACCTGATCAGAATATTTGCAATAGCGATGCTTGTGGGCATTCTTGTCCTGATCGTAGTTTCTTCGGACAGGCTCGGAGGCGGTGCGCTGATATCGCCGACGCCGACGGAAACGCCGACACCTACGGTGACACCCACCTCTACGCCTAAGCCTACCCCCACGCTTCCTCCGGATCAGACGCCTACGCCAACACCTCGTCCCACATCGACACCCACACCTACGGAGCCCATCTATCCATATACAAGTATCGAAAACATAAACTACACGGATTATGCCACCGGCATGTCGAAGGTCTACACCGAGTCGGGAGTCTTAAAGTTCGGCGATCACGGCTATTACACCTTTACGGACCTTCACGGGGCAGAGCATACTTACAGGATAGCGGACTACCTGGAACTCCAGGATGAGCCCGATCTTTCCGGCGGAAGCTGGTTCTTTATGGGGGCCCTTTCAACGCCTAACTACGTTTACGCGCAGTACGACTACTGGGGGACGAACCGCTACACCTTCTTTGTGCGCATGAGCAGGATGGGCAGGAACGGCCGGCTCCTTGTCTATATGCCCTACGATGAGTTCGAGAATTACAGATGCTTTACGGCTTCCAATGAATACATTTTCTATGTCCGCAACGGGATCCAGGGCTACGAGATAGTGCAGGCGGACCTGAACGGCGAGAATGTGAGCGTTCTTGTGACCTTCAAGGATAATGAGCGTCCTTCCGGCCTGTGGCTGAAGGAATACGAGCTTGTTTACCGCATCAAAAAGGACAATGACTACTATGTCCAGGCGATCAATCTCAACAACCGCCAGATCAAGGCGATGAAGGGCATATCGACGGCAAACGACTATATCTACACCTATGAGCGTTATATCTACACGGGGACTGCAGATAACAAGCTTTATTTCTATGATATAGACAAGGGACAGGAGCGCACTGTTACGCTCGGAAACGAAGCAGGCATATACTACGGCGAACCTGTGTACTTTGAGGGCAGGATCTATCTGCAGTATTATAAGTGGAATACGGGGAAAACCCTGTGTTACGTGATAAACCCTCTGTCGGGAAGGGTGGAGAAGAGCATCGAGCTCCTTGACAAGCTCACCTATATCTGCGGATCGGGTGAAAAGGGCCTTTGGGCCGAACAAAACGGTGATTACACAGAGCTGCCCCTTAAATAACCTTGATTTTTTCTCCGGATAAATATATAATTTATCAGATGGGATAAGCCCATCAAAGAATTAGCAATGCTAAGGAGGAGATATTGATGTTAAAGGAATTCAAAGAATTTGCCATTAAAGGCAACATGATGGACCTTGCTGTCGGCGTTATCATCGGCGGCGCTTTCAACGCACTTGTTTCTTCACTTGTTAACGACATTATCATGCCGTTACTCAGCCTTATCACAGGAAAGATCGATTTCAACAATCTTTTCATTGTACTGGGCGGAAGGCCCGAAGGCATAAAGACCCTTGAGGAAGCAAAAGAGGCAGGGCTTTCAACCATTAATTACGGTTCCTTCATCTCGGGCGTTATCAATTTCATCATTATGGCATTTGTTGTATTCCTCATCGTTAAGGGGATCAACAAACTCCGCAAGGCAGGCGAGAAGCCTGTGGAAGCAGCTCCCGCAGAGCCTACCACAAAGGTTTGCCCTTTCTGCCAGTCAGAGATATCAATCAAGGCTACACGTTGCCCTCACTGCACATCGAAGCTTGAAGAGGCACAGGCCTGACAAAGAACAAAAGGTTTTAAGATCAGTTTAGAGAAAAGTTTTATCAGAGAGTATGCATAGTTATTTCAGAGCAGTAGGTTTAAGCAATATCACAAATGCGCAGGCTACGGAAAACCTTATAAAGCACGTAGTCGCAAGCAGAGATTCAATCAGGAAAACGGAAGACCGCGACGTAAACCCGCTCCGCGAATACACCCTGGAGGTTGCTCCGGGCGTATGTGTGACGGTTCGCTGCGAAGTCGACACGGACCCCTGCGGGGAAAGCGAGACCCCGATCCGCGTCCTCAACTATTTCCCTTATATTTCTGAGGCGCGCGAGAGTTTTAACACAGAAGTTTATATCAACAAAAAAGTGGATACCCGCGGCTATCACGGGATGTGCGACGATCCGCGCCTTGGTGTTTCCCTTATATTCCACCTTGTAAATGCCGTGGATTTCCTTAACAGCAGGTTCAAGATGGCGTCGGGAGCCTTTTCAAAGCCGGTATCCATCACCGGGCTTTGCCTCGACGGCAGGATAATCCTTCCCGTCGAAAAAAGAGGGACACCGGACAATATAAGGACCGTGAGCCAGCGCCACATGAACATCATCGCGGATTCCGCAGGAAACCCGCAGGATGCCTTCGACAGTATCACCCAGGCCAATATGGACATATACGCAGAGGTGATGGAGCGCGCGAAGAAAGAGGATGTTTACAGTATCGTTGAAACAACGTTCATCCCCTACGGCGCAGAATCCGACATCTACAGCATAGTGGGCGAGATAGAGGAGTTTTCCTACCGCGTGAACACTTTCAGCGGTGAAAAGGTCTGCCTGATGAAGCTTAACTGCAATGGCATGCCCCTCACTGTCGGGATCAATTCCGAGGACCTGCTTGGGGAGCCGGAGGTGGGAAGACGCTTTAAAGGTATAGTCTGGATCCAGGGAAATGTGAAGTTCTGAAGTAACTGCAAATTGTTTTATTCTTTTCTTGACAAACTTAAGTTTAAGAAATACAATATCAAATGCGTGGTGAAAACCACGCGGACTGTTTCCGTAGCTCAGCAGGATAGAGCGTCCGCCTCCTAAGCGGAAGATCGTGCGTTCGAATCGCATCGGAAACGTTATCCCGTATATTTCGATATACGGGATTTTTTTGGGAAACCGTTTGGCGGGCTGCGAAAGGGCAGCAGTAAGACAAGGAGGAAACCATGCAGAACACAGTGGATTACAAAAGTCTGACAGACAGCGCGGTGGCGCTCGTTTCAGGGGTTCCGCATATCGTCTCCAACCTTGCCAATGTTTCTGCCCTGATCTGGGAAGAACTTTCCGAACTGAACTGGGCAGGGTTTTATATGCTTGAGGGCGAGACCCTTGTGCTCGGGCCTTTCCAGGGGAAACCTGCCTGCATCGAGATCCCTCTCGGGAAGGGCGTTTGCGGTACTGCCGCAAAGGAAGACAGGACAGTTGTCGTTCCCGACGTTCACAAGTTCCCCGGTCACATTGCCTGTGATGGGGCCTCCCTTTCGGAGATAGTTGTTCCCGTTCACAAAAACGGGAAAGTTGCCGGCGTGCTGGATATAGACAGCCCTGTCCTCAACCGTTTTTCAGATGAAGACAGCGCAGGTCTTACAGAGCTTGTGGGTGCGCTTGAAAAAGTATTATGGTCAGAATGAGATTCCGGGGCAACACCTTTTGCGGGGTGTTCCCCGGTTTTTTGAACCTGTCTTGCTTTTGAACGGCGCAGGTGCTATAATACTATGTTGGGGAAACGGGAAAAGTTGTAAGAAAGCCGTAAAATCTAATCCATTAAGATTGTACGAGTTACGTCATGGAGGTTAAAAGAAATGGGCGGAATCTTTGGAGTAGTTTCCAAACAGGAATGTGTATTCGACCTGTTCTTCGGTATCGACTACCACTCTCACCTCGGCACGCGCCGCGGCGGGATGGCGGTATACGGACCGGATGGTTTCAACAGGGCGATCCACAACATCGAAAACTCCCCTTTTCGTACGAAATTCGACAGGGATTTCAGCGAAATGAAGGGGAAAATGGGCATCGGCTGTATATCGGACCTTGAGCCGCAGCCGCTGCTGGTGCGTTCCCACCTTGGGACATACGCCATAACCACGGTAGGTAAGATCACAAACAAGGACAAGCTGATAGCGGAGGCCTTTGAGCGTGACAACCTTCACTTCCTGGAAATGAGCGGTGGGACCATCAATTCCGTGGAGCTTGTTGCTGCACTCATCAACCGCGGCGACACCATAGCGGAAGGCATCAAATACGCGCAGAGCGTGATAGAGGGGTCCATGACCATCCTCCTGCTCACGGGCGAAGGCCTTTATGCCGCAAGAGACAGGCTTGGCAGAACGCCGCTTGTGATCGGCAAAAAGAAGGATGCCTACTGTGCTTCGTTTGAGAGCTTTGCCTATCTGAATCTGGGCTACAGGGACTACAAGGAGCTGGGACCCGGAGAGATAGTCTACATCACCCCCGATGGGATCGAGGTCATGAACCCGCCGGGCACAGAAATGAAGATATGTACCTTCCTTTGGGTATATTACGGTTATCCCACTTCGGCCTACGAAGGTGTGAGCGTCGAGAAGATGCGCTACGCCTGCGGCGAGAAGATGGCCATCAGGGATAACGTGACAGCGGATATAGTGGCCGGTGTGCCGGATTCCGGAACGCCGCATGCCATCGGATATGCCAACAGATCCGGCATTCCCTTCGCAAGGCCCTTTATAAAATACACACCCACCTGGCCGCGCTCCTTTATGCCGACAAACCAGTCGCAGCGCAACCTGATCGCAAAGATGAAGCTGATCCCGGTGGATGCGCTTATAAAGAACAAAAAGCTCCTGCTCATAGACGATTCCATCGTCCGTGGCACACAGCTTGGCGAGACCACGGAATTCCTGTATGAGAGCGGCGCAAAAGAGGTCCATATAAGGCCTGCCTGCCCGCCCATCCTGCATGGATGCAAGTACCTGAATTTCTCAAGATCAACCTCGGAGATGGACCTTATCACAAGGCGCGTCATCGCTGAGCGCGAGGGCTGGGACAATGAAGGTTATTCCGTAAACGCGATCCCGGACGGGAAAAAGCCCGCCTGCCATTGCGGAAGGATCCCGGATGTAAAAGAGCAGCAGAAAACTCTTGCCGAATACGCGGATCCGGAGAACGGGAAATACAAGGATATGGTGGAGGAGATCAGAAAACACCTGAACTTCACATCGCTTTCCTTCAACCGCATAGACGATATGTGCGATGCCGTGGGCATAGACAAGTGCAAGCTCTGCACCTACTGCTGGAACGGGAAGGAATGACAGGGGCCCGAGCGGTCGGGTAACCCTTTGGCCGGGCAGCCGGCACTAAAAGTCGTAGAACAATGTATTCGAAAATTGTTCGGAATGGAGAAAAAATGCCAAAGCGTAACGATATACATAAGGTTTTGATAATCGGGTCAGGTCCTATCATCATCGGACAGGCCTGCGAGTTTGACTACTCAGGAACACAGGCCTGCAAAGCCTTAAGACAGCTGGGATATCAGATCGTCCTCGTAAACTCGAACCCTGCCACGATCATGACAGATCCGGGAACTGCGGACATCACATACATCGAGCCTCTCAATGTGGAGCGTCTTGAGCAGATAATCGCGAAGGAGCGCCCGGATGCGCTTCTCCCGAACCTCGGCGGCCAGTCGGGACTTAACCTGTGCTCGGAGCTTGCAAAGGCCGGTGTTCTCGAGAAATACAATGTAAAAGTCATCGGCGTGCAGGTAGACGCCATCGAGCGCGGCGAGGACCGTATCGAGTTCAAGAAGACCATGTACAAGCTGGGTGTCGAGATGGCACGCAGCAAGCCTTGCTACAGCGTTGAAGAGGGCCTTAAGATCGTTGAGGAGATGGGACTTCCCGTGTGCCTCCGTCCCGCGTACACCCTGGGCGGTGCAGGCGGCGGCCTTGTTTACAACCTTGAGGAGTTCAAGACAGTCCTTTCAAGAGGCCTTCAGGCCAGCATCGTAGGACAGGTGCTCATCGAAGAGTCCATCCTCGGATGGGAAGAGCTTGAGCTCGAAGTCGTACGTGACGCAAAGGGCAACATGATCACCGTATGCTTCATCGAGAACATCGATCCCATCGGCGTTCACACAGGCGATTCCTTCTGCTCGGCCCCGATGCTCACTATTTCCGAGGATCTTCAGAAGCGCCTCCAGCAGATCGCTTACAAGATCGTAGACGAAGTAGGCGTTATCGGTGGTACAAACGTTCAGTTCGCACACGATCCCGTTTCGGACCGTGTGGTCGTAGTCGAGATAAATCCGAGAACTTCCCGTTCTTCTGCCCTTGCTTCAAAGGCAACAGGCTTCCCTATCGCGCTTGTTTCCGCAATGCTCGCATCCGGGCTTACTCTTGACGAGATCCCCTGCGGCGTTCACGGAACACTTGACAAATACGTTCCGGGCGGCGATTACGTTGTAATCAAGTTTGCACGCTGGGCATTTGAGAAATTCAAGGGCGCCGAAGACAAGCTTGGAACGCAGATGCGCGCAGTGGGCGAGGTAATGAGCATCGGCAAGACCTATAAAGAAGCTTTCCAGAAGGCCATAAGGAGCCTTGAGACAGGCAGGTTTGGCCTTGGCTTTGCAAAGAATTTCCACGAGCTTCCCCTTGAGAAGCTCCTGAACATGCTTCACAACGCCACAAGCGAGCGCCAGTTCATTATGTATGAGGCCTTAAGGAAGGGCGCTTCCGTAGAGGAACTCTATAACCTTACAAAGATCAAGCATTACTTCATGGAGCAGATGAAGGAGCTTGTTGAAGAAGAAGAGGCCCTGATCAGGGATTCCGAAGGAAAGGCAGTTGACGACATCCTTACAAAGGAGCGTCTCCTCACCCTTAAACAGGACGGTTTTTCAGATAAATACCTTGCACGTCTTACAGGCTCAGCAGAGAGCGACATCCGCAGGCTCAGGGACGGTTACGGTATCCACGAGACCTTCGAAGGGATACACGTAAGCGGAACAAAGGACAGCGAGTATTTCTATTCAACATACAACTCACCGGAGGACGCTCCTGTTGAAAACGACAGGAAAAAGGTGATGATCCTTGGCGGCGGCCCCAACCGTATCGGCCAGGGTATCGAGTTCGATTATTGCTGTGTTCATGCTGCTTTTGCGCTTAAAGCGCTGGGCTATGAGACCATAATCGTAAACTGCAACCCGGAGACAGTCTCAACTGACTACGACACCTCCGATAAGCTCTACTTTGAGCCCCTCACCCTCGAGGATGTCCTTGCTATCTACGCAAAGGAAAAGCCCGTGGGAGTCATCGCGCAGTTTGGCGGCCAGACACCGCTTAACCTTGCGGACGACCTTGAAAAGGCCGGCGTTAAGATCCTTGGAACTCCGCCTGCCGTTATCGATATGGCAGAGGACCGTGACCTTTTCCGCGCTATGATGGAAAAGCTTGAGATCCCCATGGCAGAGTCCGGTATGGCTTCAACGGTTGAGGAAGCACTTGAGATCGCGGCAAGGATCGGCTATCCCGTTATGGTTCGCCCGTCCTTCGTGCTTGGCGGCCGCGGTATGGAAGTGGTTTACGACGACGAGAGCATGAAAGGCTATATGGCAGCGGCTGTAGGCGTTACTCCGGACCGTCCCATCCTTATCGACAGGTTCCTGCGTCACGCCACCGAGGTTGAGGCAGACGCCATCAGCGACGGCACAAATGCATTTGTTCCCGCCGTTATGGAGCATATCGAGCTTGCGGGCATCCATTCCGGAGACTCCGCTTGTATCCTGCCTTCCAAGAACCTTTCGGACGAGATACTCGCGACCATCAAGGATTATACAAGAAAGATCGCTGTGGAGATGAATGTCCGCGGCCTTATGAATATGCAGTACGCGATCGAAAACGGCAAAGTGTTCGTTATCGAGGCAAACCCGAGAGCATCCCGTACCGTGCCGCTTGTTTCAAAGGTCTGCGACATCAACATGGTAAGGATCGCAACACAGATAATAACAATGGAGCTTACAGGCAATCCTTCGCCGGTACCCGGTCTTAAAGACAGGAAATATCCTTACTACGGCGTTAAGGAAGCTGTGTTCCCGTTCAATATGTTCCCTGAGGTTGATCCGCTCCTCGGACCGGAAATGCGCTCCACAGGCGAAGTTCTCGGTATCGCTTCCGATTTCGGTGAGGCGTTCTTCAAGGCAGAAGAGGCTACACAG
>JAGDCQ010000023.1 GCA_017958465.1 Lachnospiraceae bacterium | reverse complement strand
GTCCTCGTTTGACTTCCATACGAGCTTCTGCGCAATGATATACATAACGGCAAAGCCGTTGCTGATGATTGAATTCAGCTCGTGCTCAAGCCTTTCCTTAACGATGGGCGGCAGCTCCTCCCCATACATGGAGTGGGCCTTGTCATAGCAGATCCTTGTAAGTATCTTGTCGGAATCCTTTATGACGGGCGGAGCCTTGTCCGGACGGACAGGCGAGATCTTCTCGATCATATCCGCGACCTTGTTTGTGTTTGTGACAACTATCTCGAAGGCCTTCTCCTCACCAAGGTAGGAAAATTCCTCAAGCATCTCCTTAGTTGTGTGAAGGTAAAGAGGCGGCTGGCGGTCCGCATCCTTAAAGCCCTGGGCAGCCATGATAATGCTTCTGTAAATGCTGTCTTCGGGGTTAAGGAAATGCTCGTCGCTCGTAGCTACCACAAGCTTGCCGTGCTTTTCGCCAAGCTCCACTATCCTCCTGTTGAGGTCACGCAGGTCCTCGTCGGAGGAAACGTTGAAATCGGGGTCGTCTATCATGAACTTGTTGTTGCCGATAGGCTGGACCTCGTAATAATCGTAAAAGTTGCAAAGGCGCTCTATCTCGGCCTCCGGCTTGTTAAAGACTACTGCACGGAAAAGCTCTCCGGCCTCGCAGGCGGACCCGACAATGATCCCTTCCCTGTATTTCATGAGAAGGCTCTTTGGGATCCTCGGACGTTTATTGAAGTATTTAAGGTGCGACAGGGAAACAAGCCTGTAAAGGTTTATCCTTCCGATGTCGTTTTTGCAAAGAAGGATAATATGGTGGGATGGCAATGTCTTTATGGCCTTGTCGGACATGGTCCCCATGCCGTTCAGCTCGTCGAGCGCATTTATACCGCGTTTTCTGAGCTCTTCCATAAAGATGGTATGGAGCTCCGCAACACACTTTGCTTCCGGCCCGCAGCCCTTTGCTTCTCCTTTTATCTTGAATTCCTTTGCGAGGGCTCCGATCTTGTAGGACTGGATGTCCGGGAACAGTGAACGCGCAAGCCCGTCAAGGTCAAGGTATGAAGGGCTGAAATCCGCGCCGTTTCGCATCGCGGCTTCTTTCAGAAAAGGAATGTCGCTGTCCGGTTTAATGGAACAGATAACGGAACCGCTTATAAAGTCAAAAAGCTCTTTGATGCCGGATTCCTCTGAGGATATAAACTCTCCGGTATCGCACTTTTTTGCTGCAAATGAGATTATGTTGTTCTTCTTAGCGTCAGTACCGTCCGTGATCAAAGACACAGCAACGGCGGGAGCCCCTGTGTCGAGGCCTTTTGTACCGACGGCTATATCCTTGACATCATCAACGATGTAGCCTTCGCAGCCCCAGATGATCTTGAACTCCTCGAAACGCTTGAGTTTCTCCGGATCGTCCTTGAATTTCTTTTTGTCCAGCGCATGGTTTGCGTCCGTAAAGCCCTGAACAACGCCGTGATCTGTAATGGCAACCGCCCTGTGGCCCCACTCGAATGCGGTCTTTACAAGGTCCTCGGGATTTGTTACCGCATCCATATCGCTCATCTTTGTGTGGGCATGAAGCTCCACACGTTTGAAAGGCGCATCATCAAAGCGCTTGACACGCGTATCCTTGGCATATTTAATGCCCGTTACGGAGCTGATCTCCAGCTCTTTATCATATTCATCGTATTTAACGTAGCCTTTTACTGTGTAGAACTTTTTATCCTCGTAAACGGTCTTGAACTCCTCATAGGCTTCGGGAGTGACAAACAGTTTGACCTTGATGGAGTCGGTAAAATCCGTGATGACAAAAGTAAAGCAGACCTTATTGAGCTTTGCTATTACCTTTTCCTCAGAGCTTACGGCCTGTCCTGTAACTACAGCCTCGCCTATCTCCTCCTGGATGGCAGAAATGGAGACCGGTGTTCCGTCAAAGTTCTTGCCAAAGATAAGGTTTGGATCGGGCGGAAGCTTCTTTGCCTTGAATTTGAAGGCATTGTCCTTAGACTTGTTGGCTGCAGGCTCCTTCTTTGCCTCTTTTTTAGGCTCTGCGGCGGGTTTGCTGTCGGAAGGCGAAACACGCTCCCTCGGGCCGTCGCAGAATTCCTCCTTCTGCTCCGGTGGATCAAGGGAAAACTCGGTATTTACGGTAACATCCTTATCAAACCTGTTTTTGAAGACATCGCGAAGATAACTTTTAAGGCGGTCGGCAAAAAGCCTGTCAAGGAAAGAATCCCGGAGCTTTGCGTTGAAAACGCCGTTATCCTCCTCAAGCTCAAAGCAATTTTCAAGTATTGTACTGCTGATGACTGAATCACGTGAAAGTTCCTCATAAATGGAGCTTTTATAGGCATCAAATATCTCCCTTACGCTCATATCCGCAACATTATAGCGTTCATCGATAGTAAGGGTTATCCCGGAATTATTGTTTAAAAAAGCATTAAGCTTATTTTCGAGGTCTCTTACGTCCCTCCAGGAAATAAGCTTATGGAGTCTCATTTGGAAAACAGCTTTGGATGTGCTGTTGGAAACAACAAATTTATCTACATCAAAGTCGGAAAAGATGCCGTCAAGGTAACTGCCGGCATCAAACCCGTCAAAAATATCGTTCAGTCTCATGTTTACCCCTTTGAAAAACTGTCCAGCTCCTTTTTAAGCTCGCTAAGAAGCCGGCTCTCCGGCACTTTCCTTAGGACTTCCCCTTTACGGAAGATGAGCCCTTCCCCTTTTCCGCCGGCTATACCTAAATCTGCTTCTCTCGACTCTCCCGGACCGTTTACAACGCACCCCATAACGGCCACCTTAATGTCGAGGTCGTAATCCTTTACAAGTTCCTCCGCCTGCTTTGCAAGGCCGATAAGGTCGATGCTCGTTCGGCCGCAGGTGGGACAGGAAACAAGCTCGATCCCCTTCTTTCTGAGGCCCAAAGAGCGCAATATCTGCTTAGCGGAATATATCTCCTCAAGAGGGCTGTCGGTAAGGGAAACACGGATGGTGTCGCCGATACCTTCGTAAAGGATGATACCTATCCCCATGGCGGATTTGATGTTTCCGGCCTTTACAGAGCCTGCCTCCGTGATCCCGACATGGAGCGGGTAATCCGTCTTTGTGGAAAGCAGCTCGTGAGCGCGGACAGAAAGAAGCACATCCGAGGATTTGATGCTGATGACCAGGTTCTCGTAGCCCAGTTCCTCTATCTGGTGTACCTTGTCAAGTGCGCTCTCAACTATCCCTTCGGCAGTTACGTGTCCACCGTATTTCAATATCTTTTCTTTTTCAAGAGAACCGCTGTTAACACCCACACGGATAGGGATCTGACGCTCTTTTGCCTTTTCCACGACAGCGATGAGCTTTTCCCTGTCGCCGATATTGCCGGGGTTTATGCGGATCTTGTCGGCACCGTTTTCGATGGCGGCTATTGCAAGCCTGTAGTCGAAATGGATGTCGGCCACAAGAGGGATAGAGATCTGCTTCTTAATATCCTTAATGGCAGCGGCAGCCAGAGGAGTGGGGACAGCGCAGCGGATTATGTCGCAGCCTGCCTCTTCAAGTGCCTTGATCTGCGCAACTGTGCTCTTTACATCCTCAGTCCTTGTATTTGTCATGGACTGGATCAGCACAGGTGAGCCCCCGCCTATCACACGGTCTCCTATCCTTATCTTTCTGGTTTCATCACGCTTCATAAAAACTCCCGGTCTAAAACTGCAGGTAAAACCCGCAGGTCGTTATCTGAAGAAAACATTCCTGATATCGTTGAAGAAAACAAATATCATGAGCATAAAGAGCAGTACTATACCGATCAGGTTTACAATGCCCTCTTTTTCTTTATCTATGGGCTTGCCTCTTACTACCTCAATAAACAGGAACAGAAGCCTGCCGCCGTCAAGCGCAGGGATCGGCAAAAGGTTCATGATTCCGAGGTTTGCGCTAAGCAAAATAGCCCAGTTCAAAAGGTTTAAGAAAATGTACAATACGCCGTCGGACTTGCTTTCCTCAACCACATTGCCTATCTCACTTACGATCCTTACAGGGCCGCCGATATCGTCTGTGGAAAGCTTTCCGGTAACCAATTGTCCAAGGCTCCCGACAGTAGCCTTGATCCAGTAGCCAACCTCATAAAAACCGTATTTTATGACATTAAAGAATCCTGTTTTCTCGCGGTAAGAGGTGTTGTACGCAAAACCAAGAGAATATCCTTCGGAACCAAGGATCGGTGTTACGGTCACTTCGTTCTCAACGCCGTTCCTTAAGTATTTAACGGAAACAGGCTTGTCCTCCAGCGGGTGCTCCGCAAAATAGTTGGAAAGGTCAAGACCAGTCCTGATAGCAGTTCCGTCGATGGCTGTAATGACATCGAAATCCGTAAGACCTGCAAGATCAAAGGGATAACCCTTCATAAGATCCGAGATCACAGCCTCTTTTTCGTCGGTATTTGTGTAGTGGAAACCAAGCATGTAGCGCTTTATGTACTCGGGCCTGTAGGTAATGGTCTCCTGCTTTGTGTGGCCAAGATCGTCTTCTCTTGTATATTCGATGGTGACAGGCTCGTTGGACAGGGTATGGAAATAGAAATACGTGAGGATCTCACGTCCGAGGGTGATCTTTTTTCCGTTTATCTTAGTGATGATATCTCCCTGCTTTAACCCTGCTTCGTACGCAGGTTCACCTGTGTTTACGGAAAGGACCGCCGCAGGATCGTAGCCAACGATCCCTATGACCACAAGGGCAAAAATAAAGGCCAGTATAAAATTGAAAAACGGGCCCGCAAAAATGACGGCTATACGTTCCCATACGTTTTTGTTGTTAAATGCATGTTCGTCGTCAGACTTTTCCGTATCGTCCTCTCCCATCTG
>JAGDCQ010000203.1 GCA_017958465.1 Lachnospiraceae bacterium | reverse complement strand
CGGCGGCCGTATGAAGATAACCATGGACCGCTACCAGGCAAACTGGGGCATGGTAGAGGACGGCTGGAACGTGCACGTACACGGCACAGGACGCCAGTTTGCAAGCGCTACCGAGGCTATCGAGACCCTTCGTAACGAGACATCGGCCATCGATCAGGACCTTCCTTCCTTCGTTATCGCAGAGAACGGAAAGCCTATCGGCGCTATGCAGGACGGCGACAGCGTTATCCTCTTCAACTTCCGTGGCGACCGCGCTCTTGAGATCTCTATGGCCTTCGACGGCGATGCATCCTTCAACAAATTCGACCGCGGTGTGATCCCGCAGGTTAAATACGCAGGTATGCTCGAGTACGACGGCGACCTCAAGATTCCTCACAAATACCTTGTTAACCCGCCTCAGATCCGCGAGACTCTTACTGAGCTTCTTGTTGCTCACGGCATCAAGGAATATGCGGTTTCCGAGACACAGAAATACGGCCACGTTACATACTTCTGGAACGGCAACCGTTCCGGCAAAGTATCCGAGGAGCTTGAAGATTACTGCGAGATCCCCAGCGACGTGCGTTCCTTCGATGAGTGCCCCTGGATGAAAGCAACCGAGATCGCCGACAAGGTAATGGAAGCTATCAAGTCCAAGAAGTACGGCTTCATCCGCTGCAACTTCCCTAACGGCGATATGGTAGGCCACACCGGCAGCCTTGACGCCACAGAGATCGCAGTAGAGAGCGTCGACCTTCAGCTTGCGCGCATCAAGAAAGTTTGCGACGAAGAGAACTGCATCCTTATAGTTACCGCGGATCACGGCAACTCAGACCAGATGCTCGAGAAGAACAAGAAGGGCAAGATCGAGGTCCGTACCGCACACAGCCTCAATCCCGTTCCTTTCATCATCTACGATAAAGATGAAAAACACGAGATGAAGGAAGGCAAGTTCGGTCTTGCAAACGTTGCTCCTACAGTTGCCGGCCTTATGGGCATCAAGCCTTTTGACAGCTGGGAAGAGAGCATGCTTAAATAAACAGGATCCTACAGATTCAAGCGATTATAACACAAAAAAGAGGTCACCCGGCTAATGGTAGCATATCATAATCCGGATGACCTCTTTTTAGACGGCTTTTCACAGCCCCTCAACTATCTTTGTTATTCGTAAACCTCAAATGCGCCGAGCGCCAGCACGCCTGCGCCCACGTGACAGCAGATGCTGATGGGCAGACGATAAAGTGCAAGGTCGTTCATCTCGAAAAACGAACGGGCCTCCTGCTGCCATTCTATTGCCTCGTAGATATCGCCGGAATAAGCCAGGTCAAGGTGATACTTCTTGCCGTTGAAACGCGAGTCAAGGTCCTTCTTCATGGCTTTAAGCATCACTTTCTTTGCGCCCTTCATCCCTCGGGCCTTTGCGAAGGCGTCAAGCTTTTCGCCCTGGATCGTGAGGACGGGCTTGATGTCAAGGATAGACGCAAGCGCCGCACCTGCACTGGTCACGCGACCGCTCCGCTTTAAGAGCTCCAGTGTGTTTACTGCAAGGTAGATGCTGGAATCCAGCGCCCTTCTTTCAAGTTCCTTTACGATATTCTTGGGATCCATACCCTTGCGGATCATGGCCAGTGCGTCAAGCGCCGACTGTCGCTGGGAAATGGAGATCCTCTTGTTATCTACGACAAACACCTTTCCGTCATAATCCTGGGCGAGCGCCCTTGCCGTATCGCATGCCCCGCTGAGCGCGGAAGACATGGGGATATGGATAACGTAGTCGTTATCCTTCAGGGCTTCATCCCAGATTCCGAGAATGGCTCCGGGCGAGGGCTGGGACGTGGAGACGAAATCCCCCTGTGCCAGCATGCGGAAGAAATCGTCGTATCCGCAGGTGACACCTTCAAAGTATTCCTTTCCGTTCACAATAAAAGGCATCGGAAGCATATAGATGCCGAGGCGCTTTGCCTCCTCCATATCCATACTGCTGTTTGTGTCTGTAACAACTGCTATCTTACTCATAGAAAACCTCCATCAGATGACTTTTGCGATAAAAAGTGCGATGACCAGCGCTCCGAGCGCGATCCTGTACCAGCCGAATGGCTTGAAATCAAACTTCTTGATGAATCCGAGCAGGAAGCGGATAACAAGCATGGAAACAGCAAAGGCAACAACGCAGCCCGTAGCAAGGAGCGCGAGCTCCTTCGCCTGAAAGTTAAGGCCGTACTTTACGACTTTCAGAAGGCTTGCGCCGAACATCACGGGGATGGCCAGGATAAAGGTGTATTCGGCAGCGGCAGTCCTTGCGATGCCGATCATGAGCGCGCCGATGATAGTAGCGCCCGACCTTGACGTGCCGGGGAAAACTGCTGCAAGCACCTGGAAAATGCCGATGATCAGCGCCGCCGTGAAGGTTATCTCAAAAACGGACTTTGTTTTCGGTTCCTTTCCCTTGTTCAGCGTCTCGATCACTATAAACGCGATACCGAATACGATGAGCGCGATGGCGATGCAGAGCGGGTTGTAGAAGTGCTCCTCCACAAAGTCGTCGAGTGCTATTCCGATGATGGCGGCGGGCACACAGGAGATCAGCATCTTCACCCAAAGGATGAAGGTATCTTTTTTTATTACGGAGCCACCGTTTGCGGTTTTGTTCGCCTTTGAAAAGGCAAAGGGCCAGATGGTGTTCCAGAACAGGATCACCACCGCCATTATGGCGCCAAGCTGTATGACGACGTCAAACACGTTGAAGAAGTTCTCGCTTGTCCCCTCAAACGGCAGAAACCTTTCTGCAAGAATAAGGTGGCCGGTGCTGCTGATGGGCAGCCATTCCGTGATCCCTTCGATGATGCCGTAGATCACGGCCTTGATAAAATCCAACATTTTTTCTTCGCGGAAACCCGAACAAGCCCGGGAACCGCTCATCCCCCTCATTTATTGTACTTTTTGAAAACTCGTGTTTCATTTCACCAGTGCATACTAACACCGAAATATAACATGAAAATAAACACCGCTTCAGGAAATTATAGCATTATTCCCCCGCCATTGCAAGATGGGAGGAGAATACACCGCTGTCAAGTAAACGTTGGCAAACCACACTTGTGATGTATCATACAGTGTATTTCGCTGTCTTCTACGGTAGGGTGAACCCTACCTCGGTTTCTATCGACCATAGGGCAAATAAAAGTCAAAATGTGCTCCAACCCAAGCTTTTTGCTATCCGGGGTACACTTCCGTCCTAAACAGACGGGATAAAGCTCCCTTTCATGCCAGTCCGCCTGCATACTAAGGAAGTCGAGGGTCGCCCGGCGGCACTCGATTTCCGGGGATGCCACAGAACTGCCCCTTAGGGACTTCTGGCCCACCTCCCGTCTCGGAAATCCTTGGGCGGAAGTGCCCCGCGGAAGTACTCAAGGTTGCAAGAGCCCCTATTGTGTGATAAAATATAATTTGAGTGGGTCCGCTAACTTAGACAGATAAGTCTGGGTTAAGAGATTATTCGGAGGTTGTCGATGAAGACTTATAACACTTTGTTTCTTGAAGGTGAACGCGCCCTGTACAGCGTTAAGGACGCAGACATAGTTGACTGTATTTTTGATAACGGAGAGTCTCCACTCAAGGAGAGCAGGAATGTCCGCGTTCGCAATTCCCAGTTCAAATACAAATACCCCCTCTGGTACGCAGAGGATGTGATGGTTGAAAACTGCAACTGGTTTGAGATGGCCCGCTCCGGTGTGTGGTATACGAAAAATATATACGTGAAGGATTCGCTCATTACCGCGCCCAAGAACTTCCGCAGGTGCGACGGTGTGACCCTTGAAAACGTGGATATGACCCATGCAGATGAAACCTTCTGGATGTGCAAAAACATCAAGCTTAATAATGTTGTTGCCAAGGGAAATTACTTTGGCATGAATTCCGAAGATATAGAAATTGAACGCTTAAGGCTTGACGGTAACTATGCCTTCGATGGCGGAAAGAACATTACAGTCAGGAAGTCCGTGCTTCTTTCCAAGGATTCCTTCTGGAACACGGAAAATGCGACGGTTTACGATTCCTACATTTGCGGTGAATACCTGGGCTGGAACTCAAAAAATCTGACCTTTGTCAACTGTACGCTGGAAAGCCTGCAGGGGCTGTGTTACATCGACAGCCTGACGATGAAGAATTGCAAGCTGATCAATACAACCCTTTCCTTTGAATATTCCAAGGACATAAACGCAGAGATCACAACCAAGATCGACAGTGTATTTAACCCGATCAGCGGTACGATAAACGCTCCCGAGATCGAAACTCTGATAGTGGAGAAGGACCTTGTGGACCCGGAAAAGACCAGGATCACCTGCAAGGCAGTAGGAAAGACCGAAGAAGTCGTTGAGTGGAGAAGGAATAAAGTCTGAAATGAAAAAATACGATTTTGATACTGTTGCAGATCGCAGAAATACGGACTCCATCAAGTGGGACGTGGCGGAGAACGAGCTCCCGATGTGGGTTGCGGACATGGATTTTAAGACCGCACCGGAAATAACAGAGGCCTTAAAGAAAAGGGTGGAGCACGGTGTTTTCGGGTATACCGACGTTAACGACGAATGGTATGACGCATACATCAACTGGTGGAAGAACAGGCATGGCTTTGTGATCGAAAAGGAATGGCTCATGTTCTGCACCGGCGTGATCCCGGCCATTTCTTCCATCGTGCGAAAGCTCACAACGCCCAATGAAAAAGTGATAATCCAGACACCGGTCTATAACATCTTTTTCAACAGCATAATAAACAACGGTTGCAGAGTTTGGGAAAGCCCGCTCAAATACGAGAACGGCGCTTATTCCATGGACTTTGAGGACCTTGAGGAAAAGATGGCCGATCCCCAGGCTTCTCTTATGATCCTTTGCAATCCCCAGAACCCGGCGGGAAAGATATGGAGCAGGGATGACCTGGCCCGTGTGGGAGAACTTGCGAAAAAGTACGGAGTCACCGTGGTTTCCGATGAGATCCATTGCGATATTACTGAACCCGGGAAGCTCTACGTTCCTTTTGCTTCTGTTTCGGATACCTGCAGGGAAGTGAGCATCACCTGCATCGCTCCCACAAAGGCCTTCAGCATTCCGGGAGTTCAGACGGCGGCCATATTTGTGCCCGACAAGTTCTTGAGGCACAAGGTTTGGCGCGGAATAAACACGGATGAAGTTGCGGAACCCAGCGTTTTTGCGCTCCATGCGCCTATAGCGGCCTTTAACGAGGGCGGGGAATGGCTGGACGAGGCAAGAGAGTATCTGTTTGAGAACAGGCGCATCGCTGAAAAGTTTGTAGAAGAAGAAATACCGCAGATACGGGCAGTCAAAGGCGATGCCACGTACCTTGTATGGCTTGATATAAGCAAGCTTGGCGTGGAAAGCACCGAGTTTGCCGCATTTTTAAGAAAAGAGACAGGCCTTTACCTTTCCGCAGGAAGCGTGTACGGAGATGCGGGAAAGCACTTTTTACGCATGAATGTGGCGTGTCCGAGGGTAACACTTGAGGATGGGCTTGAAAGGTTAAGGCGGGGTGTGGAAAGGTTATGAAACCATGCATATTTGTAGCAGCCGGCGATATTTCGGAAGAGTATTTTAAGGCGCTTACAGGGACAGGGCCCCGGCCGTTTATCTTTGGGATAGACGGCGGGTACCGTTTCCTGAAGGAAAAGGGCGTTAAGCCCGATATAGTCATAGGGGATTTCGATTCCCTCGGATTTGTGCCGGATGACCCCGATACCGAGGTTTTTCCGGTACGGAAGGACAAGCCTGACACCATGCTTGCCATAGACCGCGCAAAGGAGCTTATGTTTGACACGGCTTTTGTGTTGGGCGCTTTCGGCGGCAAGCGGCTTGACCACACGATCTCCAACCTGCAGCAGCTTTTCTACGGGCTGCCGGCCCTGAGGATCGTTTATCTTGATGATTCCACCGTATCTTTTGCCCTCACCAACGAGACGGCGGAGATATCGGACAGGAAGATCCGTTTTTTCGACAACGGTGACCCGGGAGGAAAGCCCTCCTTCACTATGCCTGAGGCCGTAACACGGCTCATACGCCCGTCGGACTGCTATCTTTCTATCTTCACTCAGAGCAGGGCAAAGGTTGATCTTGACGGAACAGCGTATGATGGAACAGGGATAGAACTTACGGGCGCTTTTCCCCTGGGCGTCAGCAATGAGATGGCTGCCGGCACCAGCACTATTGCGGTCCGCGGCGAAGTAACCGTAATGCTTTGCCGAAAGGACAACTAAAACAGCCGGAGGACTAAAGGGACAGACATGTTGGAACTCAAGTACGCAATATCAGAGTTGATGCTTTTCCACGCGATCATAGCTTTTGCGACCGCGTTGTATTATATTGCGCGCGGACAGGTTAAGGACACGGTCCACCGCCTGTTTGTCTTCATGCTGCTCTCAAGTATGGTGTGGAGCCTGGGCTTCAGTATGCTCTACATCCAGACGGAGGTCCCTGCGGCGCATTTCTGGAAGAGTTTCGCCATCGCAGGCACAGTGGGCTTCATGATAGCCTCCCAGAGCCTTACAAACGCCATTGCCGGGTTTTCCCGCAAGGCTACGATCTTTTTCCAGATGGTATCGCTCCTCGGGATCCCGGTCTACATCCTGTCCGTAAGGCCATCACAGACTACGTATTATATCTCGAAGCGGTTCGGGTTCATGACCTACACCTTCCACAGCGGGATCATAAATATACTCTACACCGGCTATTTCATAGTGGTGAGCCTCAACATCCTTTATGCGGTAATAAAGATGCTGGTTAGCAAGGAGTACGCAAGGCTCCGCTCCTACGGCGTGAAGTTCCTTGTGGTCCTTATCCTGATAATTGCGGGGACCGTTTTCGACCTTGTTTTCCCGGCCCTCGGGCTCGACTCCCTGCCGGGCAGCAATGTCACCCAGTTCCTGGGCGTTGCGGTGGTGTTCCTTGCCATCCGCGACCTTGACAAAAACCGCATCAACGTGGAAAACATGGCGGAGTACATGTATTACTCCATAAAAGAGCCCATCATCATCGCAGACGACACCACAAGGGTGCGTATTGCAAACAAGGCCGGAAGAGAGTTTTTCAACCTGCAGGAGGATGGGTACGGCTACACCGTGACCCTCTCGCAGATCCTGGAGCTCCCGGACGACGGTTTCTTTGAAAACGGCACCCGTGCCGTCAACTACGAGCTGAAGGATAAGATAAAGCACCGTCCCTGCGCTGTGGGCCTTAGCCGGATCAACGACAGGCACGGCGACACCATCGGCTATATAGCCGTTGTAAGGGATGTTTCGGAGCGCGTCCGTTATATAGACGAGCTTAAGGCCGCAAGGGCTGAGGCAGAGCTCTCAAACACCACAAAGACAACTTTCCTTGCAAATATGTCCCACGAGATCCGTACCCCTATGAATTCAATCATCGGGTTCACGGAGATCCTCCTGAAACAGGAGATGTCGAGGGACGAGCAGACGGAATATATGGAGAATATAAGGGATTCCGCTTACGACCTTTTGAAGCTCATAAACGAGATCCTTGACATAACAAAAGTTGAATCCGGCAAAGTTACCGTGAACAACAACACCTACAACCTCGAAAAGATGCTGGACAGCGTGCTTGCGCAGATCGTTCCCCAGGCCAAAAAGAAGGGCCTGGAGCTTAAGGTGGACTTTGCGCCGGACCTGCCGTCCGTCATCAACGGCGATGAGACAAAGGGCAGGGAGATCCTTGTCAATGTCCTCAACAACGCCGTAAAATACACGAACGAGGGCAGTATCACCTTCCGCCTGACGGCAGACATCGCCCCGGGCAAAAAGAGCGCAGTTTTCGTTGCCGAGATCTCGGATACGGGTGTCGGAATAAAGCAGGAAGAGCTGGACTCCATCTTTATGCCATTTGAACAGGTAAACAAAAACCTTCACTCCGGCATAGAGGGGACAGGCCTTGGGCTCGCCATCGTCAAGGGCTACACCGACGTTATGGGCGGCAAGATAGAAGTTACAAGCAAGTACGGCGAAGGCACCACCTTCAGGATCGCTCTTGTCCAGGATGTTGTGGATGCAACGCCCTTCAAGGGCTCGGCTGAAAAGAGAGCCGCCGGCAAATCCCGCATCGGGGAGCTTCGCTTCCCCGGCAAGCGCGTGCTTGTAGTGGACGACAACCTTATAAACCTCAAGGTTGCCGGCAAGACACTCGAGTGCTACGGACTTACGGTGGATATGGCGGAAAGCGGCGCAAAGGCTATCGAGAT
Source organism: Lachnospiraceae bacterium (assembly GCA_017958465.1). Lineage (GTDB taxonomy): Bacteria > Bacillota > Clostridia > Lachnospirales > Lachnospiraceae > SZUA-448. The sequence goes on along the minus strand of JAGDCQ010000203.1, from coordinate 781 downwards.
GTGCAAAGAGGCCGAGTATCCCATCGTTTTCATAGATCAGATGATGCCCGAGATGGACGGCATCGAGACCATGAACCGCATCCGCGGGATCTCGGAGTATTACAGGCAGAGCGCAAAGCTTGTGGCCCTTACGGCCAACGCTCTTGTGGAGGCCAGAAGCCGGCTGCTTTCGGAGGGCTTTGACGAATACCTGAAGAAACCCATCGAATTTGATATGCTTGAAGCCCTGCTGGAGCAGTTTTTCAGCGACCGGGCCTAAAGCCCCGACTTTAGAACGGAGATCACGATGGAGCTTATAGAAACAGAGGAAGGTCTTGTTTTTACCGACGGCGAAAACAGGATAAAAGCAGATTTCGCAAAAAACGCGAAACGTTACAAAGACGCCAACCTGCGGGGCGAGCTGCTTGTAAAGGCGGCTAAGTTAAAAGGGCAGGATAACATAACAGTACTGGACGCGACAGCGGGCCTTGGAGAGGATTCGTACCTGCTTGCGGCAGCAGGTTTTAGGGTTAAGATGTTTGAATCCGATCACGTGATCGCGGCTCTCCTTCGGGACGGCTTAAACCGCGCGCTCGCAGATGACGCTCTTTGCGAGACCGCAAAAAGATTGGAGCTTTTTGAGGAAGACAGCATAGAAGCCATGCGTTCGGGAAGGTTCAAACCGGATGTGGTCTACTTAGACCCCATGTTTCCGGAAAGAAAGAAAAGTGCACTGGTGAAGAAGACATTCCAGCTTCTGCACTTGCTTGAAGCACCATGCGATAATGGGAAAGAGTTGCAT
>JAGDCQ010000202.1 GCA_017958465.1 Lachnospiraceae bacterium | reverse complement strand
CAAGCCAGCCTGCAACCGAGAAGTTGACAACAAGGTCGTTTGGAACGGCCTTGGCAAGACTTATCAGGTAGTCGGTCTTTTCATCGTCATAGGCGTCGCCATCCAGGTAGAGCTTGATCTTTGAAAGGAAATAAGTCTGGAAATAAGGCCTGTAGATCTCGTCAGTCTCTGAGATGGCCTTGATCGATTCGATCCACTGTTCCTTTGTGCCGCCGTTGCTTGCCAGGGCAGCATAGTAAACTTCGATCACCTCTGAATAAGGGATGATCTCCCGGATCTTTTCGAGGTTTTCCTCAATCTTGTCCTCACCAAGGCGCTCGGTGGCATCCGCAACCGTAACAAAGCCGTTTATGTAGTTTCCTAAATTCAGCTCGCGGTACAGGATCTCCTTGCGGATGTCCTCTTTGTAGGAATCCATGGAGCTGTCAACTTCCGCATACATCTTAAGAAGCATGTGGTCCGCAGCAACGTTTGAAATGCCTTCCTGCATTATCATACGCTCGACAGTTGCAAGGTTTTCTGTGTCGGCAGCTTCAAGAAGGCGGATGTAGACGTTGTTTTCGCCAAGCCTGAGCGCTTCTGCGATCTTTTCCTTGCGCTTCTCGTTATTCCTTCCAAGCTGTAAGGCTTCCCACATTAAAACGTCGCCCCGTGCTGCGCCGGCAAGCTTAAAGCCCTGCTCGACGTTACCGTTTTTCATGGTGATAAGGGCTGCATTCGTGTAGGTGAGGACTTCCTCCGAAAGCTCGTGCATGGGATTAAGCTTCTTTATGGAAACGGAACCGATGATGAACACTAAAAGAAATGCGATGACGCTTGCACCGGCGTAAATAAGCCTGCTGACAAAAGCACTTAGCTTATCTTTGGTCAGCACGGTTAAAAGGGGCTTTGTTTCCGAAGTTTCTAGGTTCTGCGAATTTTCGGCTTTAGCCTCCGCGTTCAGGGCACCTTCAGCCTCAGATTCCAAAGCACTATCGGCCTTAGCCTCAGAGCTTAGGGGACCCTCGCCCTCCGCAGCCTTGAAAATAGGCAGCCCTGCCGCAAAACGCTCTACCACCGCAAAAATGAACGCACAAAGACCGGCCTGCACAAGGTAAGCCACAAGACGTCCTATGAAAGTTCCGGTAAGAACGGGGATGATAGAAAAAATGCCGGTCCTAAAGCCGTTAAACAGCACAATAACAGCGTTTGCGCAAACGACAGCAAGGATCTTTACTACAGGGAAACCGGTGATGATACCCGCTGTCCTAAAAGCAAAGAAGGTCAGCAGGGAAAGGAACAAAATAAGAACCAGATAGATAAGTATTATTGAAACAAGATATCTACCGGAGCCCACATAGAGCGCAAAGGCAGTGTTAAGCGAAAGGCGTCTGAAGAACAGCAGGGCAACAACAAATGCCAGGCCGTAGCAGAGCCCGAAGGGAAGAATGTTCAGGGCAGAAAGCGAGAGTGTTTTTAGCTTTTTGATCTCGAATTTTTGCTCAAACAGCGAGATCACAATGGCAAGCAACAACCCTGCTATCAGACAGGAAAGACACCGGATACCAAACACCCGTGCCTCTGTAAGTCCCCGTTTGGCCAGCACAAACGCCGCACCGCTCAAAAACTCGGGCAGGACGAACAAGGCTGCAAACGGCAGTGTGTACAATGAAAACCGTTTTTTCATAGAGCCACCCTTTCTTGTATAAAAATCGGTATGTAAGGCGAAAAACCGCACGTTATGCGGCGTGCGGTTCTTTGCCGAAACATTGTATTTGTATTAAGTTGTAGCGGAAAACCCCGGGCGAAAAGCGCCTTCCTGAAGCGAATCCTTGGGATTCTTGCGATTTTTAATTTTGTCCGTAATAAGCGTTTGCGCCGTGTTTCCTTAAGTAATGTTTGTCAAGGAGCTCCTGCTGCATCACAGGGAGTTTGCCGTTTGAAAGCTCAAGATTGTGCCATGCCATAAAGGCAACTTCCTCAAGGACTACAGCGTTGTGCACAGCGTTGTGGGCATCTTTCCCCCATGTGAAAGGACCGTGGCTGCGCACGAGCACGCCCGGGACATCATCCGGGTTGATCTTTCTTTCGTTAAAGGTCTCGATGATGACATTTCCCGTCTCAAGCTCGTATTCACCCTTGATCTCTTCGGGTGTCATATAGCGTGTGCAGGGGATCTCGCCGTAGAAGTAGTCGGCGTGAGTGGTCCCGAAAGCGGGGATACCAAGGCCTGACTGTGCAAAAGTCGTTGCCCAGCGGGAATGCGTGTGGACAACTCCGCCGATATTTTTGAACGCCTTGTAGAGCGCAACGTGCGTCGGAGTATCGGATGAAGGCTTGTAGTGGCCTTCCACAACCTTACCGTCCAGGTCTACAACCACCATATCGTCGGGCTTCATAGTGTCGTACTCAACGCCCGAGGGTTTAATGACAACAAGGCCTTTTTCGCGGTCGATCCCGGAAACATTGCCCCATGTAAAGGTGATGAGACCGTACTTTGGAAGCAGCATATTTGCTTCGTATACTTCTTGTTTCAATTGTTCAAGCATAGGTTCCTCCGTTTTGCCGGGCGAAAGCCCGAAAATGATTCTATCAATGTTTAGTTTACCATCTTTTGACCTGTTTTTAAAGAGGAATATTCGCTCGACAGCGGACAAAAAACGGATAAAACCGAATATTGAAGTGGTTTTTGATAAATAGTCAAACGGAGTTTTAAAACACCCTTGACATTTTTGTGTAAAGTGTATAAAATGCAAATTGAGCAAACGCTTGCGCTTGGTCAAAACGACGGCAAACGCTTGCGCAAAGCAACAGATGGAAAGTTTAATCGAAACAGGACAAAAACTTTGAAAAGCGTTGAAACACCGACAACATTAGAAGATATAGCGAAGGCCCTCGGGCTCTCGGCATCTACTGTCTCACGGGCGCTGTCCGGCAAAGGACGCATAAGCGAAGAAACGGTAAACAAGGTAAAAGCCTATATGGAGGGCCATAATTACAAGCCGAACATGCTTGCAAAAGGCCTTGCCAAGGGCAGGAGCTACAGCATCTGTGCAGTGCTCCCGTCGGATGCCGTTACTGGTCAGATACCCTTCTTTTACGAGTGCCTTATGGGGATCTGCAGCGCAGGGATGAAGAGCAACTACACCACTATGATCGTGACAGACAGAGAGGACCGCACAGGCAGGCTGGAATCCGTTGTGAGTATGGGAAAAGCAGACGGCTACATTTTGCTTAGGGCAGCGGACGACGATCCCGCCCTGAAGCTCCTTTTGGATAAGAAGTGCAGGACTGTGGTGGTCGGAAACCCCGGAGTTGAGGATGTTCAGTTCGTGGACGAGGACCATGAAGGGGTTTGCGAGAGGTTTACAAAAGAGGTGCTCTCCCGCGGGTTTAAGGCCCCGGCGGCCATCATCGGAGCACAGAAGTACAACGTGAACAGGAGCAGGAAGCGGGGGTTTGAAGCTGCCGCAGCCGAAAAAGGCGTAAAAGGCACGGTCTATACGGTCTCGGGTGATGACGGGATAGAGGCGGCAGTCAACGGAGCCTTGCAAAGCGGCGCGGACTGCATCTTCTGCGGCGACGACACTGTATGTCTTAAGGTCCTGTCGCTGCTGGACGCGGGGAAAAGGCCGTTCGTGGCCTCGTTCTACTACAATGAATCCCTTGCGGTATCCGGCATAGAGGCCCCGAGGTTCAACTCAAAGGAGCTTGGACGCAGGGCAGCGGCTATTCTTATAAACAGCATAGAAAACAAATTTTGAAAAGATAGGATTACAAGTTTTTCGCTGCGCTCGCAGCATGGAGGAGAATATGAAAAAGATCAGGATCATTTTATTGTTGGCGCTCGTTTTAGGCCTGCTTGCAGGCTGCGGGAGCAAAAAGATAGCTGTAAACGTTACAAGCGACAGCCTTTATGTAAAACAGGTGGCAAACCTGCCCGACGACTTTATCTTCGGTATGGACGCTTCTTCCGTGCTTGCCGAGGAAGCAAGCGGCGTGAAGTATTACAACTTCGCCGGCGAGGAACAGGATGTTTTCAAGACTCTTGCGGAAAACGGGATCACCCATATCCGCGTGCGCGTATGGAACAACCCCTTTGATAAAGACGGAAACGGCTACGGCGGCGGCAACTGCGATATCAACACAGCGGTGGAGATAGGCAAACGTGCTACAAAATACGGCCTTTCCCTCATTGTAGACTTCCACTACTCAGATTTCTGGGCAGATCCCGGAAAACAGATGGTCCCTCTTGCCTGGAAGGGCATGGAGATAGAGAAAAAGAGCGAGGAGTTCTACAAATATACAAAAGAATCCCTTGAAAAGCTTAAAGCCGCAAAAGTTAGCGTTGGTATGGTCCAGATCGGAAACGAGACAAACGGCTCCTTCTGCGGGGAAAAGATATGGATGAATATCTGCACCCTGTTTGCTTCCGGTTCGAAAGCCATCCGCGAAGTTTTCCCTAAAGCCCTTATCGCCGTGCATTTTGCAAACCCCGAAAAAGGCAACTACGCTACTTACGCCAGCAAATTGAAGTATTACAACCTGGACTATGATGTTTTTGCTTCGTCCTACTATCCTTACTGGCACGGCACCCTTGACAATCTCGCAAGCGAGCTGACAAAGATAGCCGAGCAATACGACAAGAAGGTCATGGTAATGGAGACCTCCTACGCATATACGACTGAGGACACGGACTTCTTCGGAAACACCATAAGCGGCCCCACAAATACTATCGTGACGGATTATCCCTTTACGGTTCAGGGCCAGGCAAATTGCGTAAGAAACGTGACCGATACTATTGTTAATAAGACAAAGAACGGGATCGGCGTGTGCTACTGGGAAGGTACCTGGATCACAGTGGGTACCGAGTCTTACGATAAAAACAAGGAGCTCTGGGAGAAATACGGCTCCGGCTGGGCTTCCAAGGCATCAGCAGCCTACGATCCAAATGATGCCGGAAAATATGCCGGCGGGTGTGCGGTGGACAACCAGGCGCTCTTCGACAGCGCAGGAAAGCCCCTGGAATCCCTTAAAGTCTTCGGTCTTATGAAGAAAGGCAATGAGATCGAGATCGTGCCCGATGCCTTTGAAGATGCAAGGATAGTTGTTGATCTTAACGCCAAGATAGAGCTTCCTGCCACTGTAAATGCAGTAATGACCGATGATTCGAAGGTTGCCACCCCGGTTAACTGGGAGGTTAACGAAAACGATTACTTAAAGATGAAATCCAATGGTCCCGCCGTTTACACGGTGACGGGAAAAGCCCAGGGGAAAGAGGTTCATTGCATCGTTTCGATGATAGAGTACAACTTTCTTAAAAACTACAGCTTTGAAGACGAAGATGAGTCCATGTGGAAACTTACCGCAAATAAAAAATCCGATGAGCTGTACGTTGAGGATAAGGTGACAGATTCCCTGACGGGTTCAAAGCATTACCACTTCTGGAGCGCAAATACCGATACCGTAAACTTTGACCTTGAGCAGACTGCGGAAAACGTGCCTTCGGGCACCTACAGGTTTACGATCTCCATCATGGGCGGGGATTGCGGTACCACAAATATCTACGCATATATAAAGATCAACGGCGAGATAGTTGCAAAGACTCCTCTTTCGATAAGCGGATACGGCAACTGGGACACACAGGCAACTCCCGAGGTAACCTATAACGAGGGTGACACACTTATCTGCGGTATCCACGTGGAGTGTTCCGGCGAGGGTAACGGAGCCTGGGGAAAGATCGACGATGCACTCTTAAATTCAGTCAGCAAATAGGTTTGCGGGGGATGAACTACTTAAACGATTAAGTAATAATCAACAAAAAATTGTTCTTAAAAGGTTGAATTTTTGAGCATATATATTTATAATCCCATATGTGGCGGGTTAACAGTACGTTAAGCCAGTGTTGATCGGTATT
>JAGDCQ010000201.1 GCA_017958465.1 Lachnospiraceae bacterium | reverse complement strand
TCGCGGATGTTCCCGATTATCTTAGAAATCTGCTCTTCTTTCATACAGATACTCCTTCCTTTGCAAGGTACTTTTTCAGTTCCTTGCGTATACGCGAAAGCCGCACGGAAACGTGGTTGTTGCTCATTTTGAACAATGCCGCTATCTCGCTTATGGTGTCCGAATGCCAGTAACGGCGCACAAACATAATCCTGTCGCGTTTTTCGAGTGTTCCGAGAAAGCGGTCGATAAGCTCCGCCACGGCGTTTGCTTCCGCCTCATCCTCCACAGAGCGGGAAGAAGGCAGACAATCACCGATCTCTTCGAGCGCAACATCATAGATGCTGTTACGTTTCTTAGCAGTTTTCCCGTGATACTTCATAATGGCCAGGTTGCGGACTATGCGGCATAAGTAGCTTAGAAGCGGATCCGGCTTTTGGGGCGGAACCGTGTTCCACACGGCCAGATAAGCGTCATTTACGCATTCTTCGGCATCCTCGGTATTATTCAGTATGTTTTTGGCAACAGTCAGGCAGTAAGGACCATATTTTTTTGACAGTTCGGCTATCGCGTCTTCACTGCGCGCATAGAACAACTCGATTATCCTGCTGTCATCCATGGTCTCACCTGCCTTTCCGCTTCATCTGTATACTATGGATCTGTAAATAAATATTACAGCGGTTTTGAAATTGTGCTCAAAAAAACATTAACACAGAAAAAGCGGGTTTACAAGAAGGCTCGTAAACCCGCAAGATATGTTTTATTGGTATGTTTGTAATGCAGCAAACATACTTCTAGTCGTTAATAAGCGTTTCTACCAGGTTTTCCAACCCATCCTCTTTTCTTTGCGGGCACATCCACAAAACAGCAATGAAACTAAAACGACACTACAAAGCAATGTTTTTTTCATAGACACCTCTTTATAAGCTCTAAGCACATTCTGCCGTTGTGATACGGGCACTTCCAGGGTTCTACTATTGGAGCGTCCGGGATGGGCTCGCCATTTTCGTCCGTCCACATGAACCACTCGGAACCGTCCCTTCCGTCAGTCTGTTTCTCCAGAATATATGTGAATATGTCCCTTGCGGCCTCAAGGTAGTCCGTGCGCGTCCTGTCCTTCTGGTAGGAGTTCACAAAGGAGACCACAGCCTCCGCCTGTACCCACCAGACACGCTTAATGTCATCTTTTCCGCGCTCGCACTCGTTCAGGATGGAATGGTTCACATAGGCCCTGTGGTATATCTTATCCGCAAGGTCGTTTGTGATGGGCGCGACCTTTTCCGATATCGCAGGATCCCCAAGGATCTCTGCACACCTGTCCACCAGCCATGCGGTCTCAATGTCGTGACCGTAGGAGTGAAGATCGATAAGCGTATGCCAGGTTTTATCAAAGAAGACCTCCTGGCGGTGGAGCGAAGGATTATATATCTTATCCGCGAAGGTATTAAGCATCTTTTTAAGGTAACCTGCTGTTTTTTCCTCACAGGAGGAAAGGTCAAAAAGACCGTCCCTGTATTTTTTCAGCACCCTTAAGAGCTCTGTGTAGGCCTCCAGCACGTGGAGCAGCGTGTTCATGGTCTTTTCCGCCATAACTCCGTTCTCCGAGAGCTTGTCGTTGTCGATGGGGTTGAAGCCCGCGTCGAAAGCTTCAAGGTAGCCGTATTCGTCCGTGCACTTTTCCTCGATCACCTTCTGGATCCCAAGAGCAATATCCAGGGCCTCTCTGTCCTGTGTAAGATCAAAATATGATGAGAGCGCATAAATTGCAAAGGCCTGGTTGTATGTATGTTTGATGGTCTCTTCAGGCGTCCCGTCATACTTTAAGGACCAGAAGATGCCGCCGTTAACCTTGTCAAGGCAATGATCCTTCATGAACCTGTAGGCGTGGTCCGCATAAGGCTTCAGGTCCGCTCTTCCAAGCACCATTGCGGCGTTTGAAAAGAACCAGAGGATCCTGCTGTTCAAGATACAGCCCTTGACGTACTTTTTGTCCACATTGAGGCTGTAGTCCATAAAGCCGTAAAACCCGCCAAACTCAGGGTCTTTGAGCTTTTCCCAGAACGGGATGATCTTCTCTTCCAGGTGTTTTTTAGCTTCTTTTACCATCTTACCCTCCAAAGTTCCTGCCAGCCCTTAAGGCTTACGGCTCACTTTTTCTTTTTATAAAACTGGGCGGATTCCCTGAACTTTGCGTTCAGGCCTGCCATATTCGAAAGGCCCTTTACGCCGTTTGTAAGGCGCGTTACATAGCCGCTTAGCTTCTCCATATATTCATCTTTTGAAACGCTTCCCTTAACTACCTGGTCAAGCCCCTTCTCCCAGCTTGCAGTAAGCTCCGGGTTAAGGAGCGGCCTTATGGAGGCGTCCACAACGTCGTAAACCATCTCCCCCTTAAGAGTCGGGGTAACTATCTGGGTCTTGCTGTTGTTTGCAAGATAATTGATGTTGAAGAGTTTCTTTAGGATCTCGCCGCGGGTGGCGCTGGTCCCTATGCCGCTTCCTTTTATCTGGGCCCGCAGTTCCTCATCTTCTATAAGCTTTCCCGCGCCTTCCATAGCCATGATAAGGGAACCTGAGTTGTAGCGTGCGGGCGGCTTTGTTTCCGCAGGCTTGGTCTTAAGCTCCGTGACAGGCACCTCTGTGCCTTTTTTCAGGCCTTTTATGGCATTCACAAATTCAATGCCGCCGATCTGCTCCCTGTCTTCCTCGGGATCCTTGTCTTCCTTGCCGGGAGCGGCTTCATCCTGCTTTGCCCCGGCCTCGGCTGAGGAGGCTTCCTTTTCTTCCGGCCCTTCCTTTTTCACCTTTGCGACGGCAAGGTATCCTTCCTTTTCAAGCGCCTTAAAGTTCGCAAAGAACTTTTCGCCGTTAACATCAAGCACTACAGCGGCTTTTAGGTATTCAGCAGGCGGATAGAAAATAGCAAGAAAACGCCTTACGATCAGGTCAAAGACCTTCGAAGAAAGCGGATCGAGTGAACCTTCCCCGCGTGTCTCCCCTGTCGGGATGATGGCGTAGTGGTCCGTGATCATCTTGTCGTTTGTATATTGGGTTTTTGCTATGCTCTTGTAGGTCTCGAGTTTAAGTATCTCCTCGAGAAAAGGCCTGTATTTTGGCAGGCTGCTAAGGCCCTTTAAGTTTTTCCCTATCTCCTTTGCAACGGCTGTCGAAAGGACCCTGGCGTCGGTCCTTGGGTAGGTCACCAGCTTCTTTTCGTAAAGGCTCTGGGTTATCTCAAGGGTCTTGTCCGGGCTTATCTTGAAAAGCTTGCTGCATTCGTTCTGAAGCTCGGCAAGGTTAAACAAAAGCGGCGCTTTCTTCTTTTCCTTCTTGGTTTCAATGGAAGAAACAGTGCCGTTGTGGCCCTTAAGCTCTTCTATAAGCTTGTTGGCGTTTTCCTCGGTCTTGAAGCCGTTTTCCTTGTAAAGGAGCGGGCTTTCAAAGTATTTAGACCCTTCAACAGCTCGCCACTCTGCCTCAAAGGAGAGGTCGGCTGCAGGCTCGAAAGTGCCAAGGATCCTGTAATACGGGGTTTTGTCGAAATTGCGGATCTCACGCTCCCGTCTAACCACCATTCCAAGGACACAGGTCATTACACGGCCCACGGAAATGGCGCCACCCTTATCCTCTCCAAGGAAGCTGCGGATCCCGTATCCGTATTTGAGCGTAAGAACGCGCGAAAAGTTGATTCCCATAAGGAAATCCTCTTTTGCGCGCAGGTATGCCGCATCGGACAGGTTGTCGTACTCGCTCCAGTCCTTTGCCTCTCTTATGCCTCTTTTTATCTCTTCTTCAGTCTGTGAATCGATCCAGACGCGCTTTCGCGTTTTGGATGCGGGCACTCCCGCCATCGAATCCACAAGCCTGTAAATATATTCTCCTTCTCGTCCGGAGTCTGTGCAGATGTAGATGCAGTCCACATCTTTCCTGTTAAGGAGTCCGGAAACTATATCAAACTGTTTCCTGACATCCGGTAAAACCTCGTACCTGAAAACCTCCGGTATAAAAGGGATGGTGTCATAGCTCCACTTTTTCAGGGCAGGGTCGTAAACCTCGGGATAACTCATGGTAATAAGATGTCCGACGCACCATGTTACTATCGATGTGTCGGATATCATATACCCGTCGCTGTTCTTAAAAGCCTCACCGAGGGCCTTGCCAAATTCCCTTGCCACGCTTGGTTTTTCGGCTATAAAAAGTCTGTACAAATCAATTACTCCATATCTTATCTATTACAACATCAAGGGGTTTGTCAAAGCCCTTGATCACGCCGGCTTTTAAGCGCCCGCGCATAGGCTTTTTCTCGAAATTCTTCCCCTTGTCACCCGTAAGTTTATACGCAAAATATTCGGGCATCATCAGGATATCCGTTACCGTCTGGAGCCTGCCGTGCCTTAAGTCCACCATCAGCTGGACCACAGTCCCCTCGTGACCCGAAACGCCGTGGTCGAAGTCGTAAAGCTCCGCCACGCGCTCGTCACGGTGGGAATAGCAGGGTAAAAGCTCGGTATCGCCGCACATAAGGACATAGTCGTACTTCCAGGCGCAAAGGCGTATCTCCGAAACATCCGGATAGCGCTCGAGCGCCTTTTCAAGACCTTCCCTTATCTTTGCGAACACAGCCTCGATATCCCATATCTTATGGCCGCAGAAGACTTCCTCCCTGTTTTCGAAGCTGAAGAGTTTTTCCCCGCTCTCCTCTCCTTTTTCAGGCTCAAAAATCGTGATCTGCCCGCCGTTTTCGTTTACATCTACTTTCAACACTCGATCGATCATATATAATTTCTGCTGCCCGCCAAAGACGGGCACCACTCACCCTTTTAGAAACTGTTTTCCTTCTTTTTGCCGCCTTTTTATGCAGGGACCCCTGCAAAGACATCAGAAACTGTGGCCGCCACCATGGCTTCCGCCACCGCCGCCTCCGCCACCGCCGCCGCTGTGGCCGCCGCCACCGTGGCTTCCGCCGGACGAACTGTCGCTCTGCGGCGAATAATGCCTTTCCGTGCGGGTGTGCTGGCTGTCAAGCGCAGATGTATCAAGATATCCCTTTGAAAGGTTCTCGAAAAGCTCGTTTGTAGAAGGTTTGGAATGAGCTGTAGTGATCTTGACTATGATGATGCAGATAAACAAAGCAACAACAACGGAAAACAGCGCATTGCAGATATATTTCATAGGCTCTGCGATACGCGCGCCCGCAAGGACTTTCTTTATCTGTTGTGTCGAATTTAACACAAAACCGTAATAATCACCGTTAGTCGCGTAAATATAGTTGTTGTCGGTGATGGACTGCGCCTTTGCAACGGTCAGCCTGTCGCTGTTTGTCTCGATCCAGAGCTCACGCATCCCCATGTTTATAATGAGGACCGTTGTCTGCGCATAGCCGAGTGAAGCAATGATGCTGTGTCCGAGTGTGGCTGTACCGTCGCTTGACTCGTTTGTCGAAACAAAGATGAGGTTTCCGTAAGCTGTAGCTCCCCTCATTTCTGTAAGGAGCGATTGTTCGTCGCTATCGGACAGGAGGTCTGCCTTATCCCAGATGTAGACGCTGTATCCCGTATCTGAGTTTGTATAAAGCAAAGAATCCTCAAGAGTGTCTGCTTTTGCGCCGAACACAGGCACCAGAAGGAGT
>JAGDCQ010000200.1 GCA_017958465.1 Lachnospiraceae bacterium | reverse complement strand
CTATACCGATCTTTACAGAGCTCCAGGCCGGGAGCTCTTTTCCGTTAACAAAGGTACCGTTCAGGGATCGAATATCCTCGATCTTTATATCTCCCTCCGGAGTTTTCAGGAGTTTCGCGTGCATTCGTGATATCTGCGGATAAGGCAGCGTATAATCCGGCTTATGGGATGGGTCGCCTTTCCCTATGGTAAAAGGCCACTTGCTGATAAAAATGGTTTCCCCTGTCTCCTTAGACTCCAGGGCCACACCTTTGTCCTCGCCGCTGTAGAGCAGACAGGTCTCATCACCCTTGTCCATGAAAGTAAAGATGGGTTTCTTCCTCCGCTTTTGCGGCTTTGCAGCAGGCTTTGGAGCAGGGGCGCGCTCTTCCCTTACCGATACAGCCTCTGCGACCGGGTCTTTCAAAACAGGGGCTGTCTCAAAAAACAGCTCCTGCATTGAAGGATCCCCTTCAGGGCTTACTTCCCTGCTTTCAGCCTTTTTATCGCGCGCTCCGAAAACCTTCCTGATGTATTCGAAATTAAAATCCGGTTCCCTGCTCTTTCGGTAAATATCATAAAGGGCCACAACGGCAGCCTTATCTTTATAATCTATCTTGTCCATAAAATACTCGAACAAGGAGGAAAACTGGTTCCTCAGGGGCTTTCCGTACCCCGGAAGGCAGACAGCGTAGGCGTTCCCGCTCTCATCCAGGAACAGGCACTCATCATTGATCACAAAGTCCTCTTCACCGATAAGATACTCCCTGCTGGCCTCCACCGCCTCAAGAACATCATACAAAAGGTTCTTCAGCTCCGTGAAACCCGGCCTCCTGTCCTCATACACAAGACAGAGCGGCTTCTTTTTATCCGCGTCATAAACGTACTGACAGATGCCGTCGTTCATATCCGTGCGGAACTTCATCACACCCGGGATATTGTTGTAACGCAGCATTTTCTCATAGTACTCCGCTCCCTCACTGCTTTCGGTGTATGTAAGGATGAGCTCCTTTTTCTGCATGTCGCTGCGGTATTCCTTTATCAAAGCCATATATAGATATGCGCGGCCCAAACACGGCCTGCGCGCTCCTTTCATTGTTGTTGCTGTTCTGATCCGCCCCCAAAGATCCCGAGGACCTGCTTTGCGGTATCGATCAACACCGCTGCAAGCCTTGTCCTGCCTTCCCGTGAAAAGGTGCTGCCGCTGATGGTTACTGGTTTTTCGACAGCTCCAAAAAGAGGAGAGCTTCTTCGGGCTTTAAGCTTTCCCTCAACCTTTATCCCTGTCACTGTTTTTGTTACGCTTATAGCCTCCGCTTTAGAAAACAGGAGCGACGCCTCTGCACGGGCAGATATCCTCTCCTTTACCCCAACAAGTGCCTCGTGTGATCCGTTAAAGAACACCCTTTCCCGGGAAAGATCCGCAAAATCCAGCTTTCCGCCTTTTCCCGTTAAGCCCTCAAGGAGCACAGCGGCCTCTTCCTCTGCTATCGACCTGAAAACAACCGTATCATGAAGTATCATGGAATACTCAAGGAGGAGGATAACCACACAGATAACAACAGGCATCACAAATGCGGCCTCTACGGTAAAGGAGGCCTTTAATCGCCGTCTCACAGGCTCACCATAGTTCCCAGGACGCCTGCCAGCAAAAAGGGAATAAAGGGAAGCTCCGACTTCAGGTTCAGTTTTTTCCCTGCCAGAAAAACACCCGAAACAAAAGCCGCCAAAAGACACCCTATCAAAACCACCATTAGACCTTCGACCGCTCCAAGAAGCGGACAGCAAATGCAGAGGATGCAGGCATCCCCAAGGCCCAGCTTCTCTTTTGTCCCAAAAGCTACCGCAAGGGATGCTATGCCAACTGCCGCCCCCGACAAAAAGTGTCTTAAGCTGATGCTCCCAAGGGCCAGCTCCGCTGCCACAAGGCCTGCAAGAATGATAAATCCGGAAACAATGATCCTCTCGTCGATACTTCGCCTTCGCAGGTCGCTAAGGCTGCATATACCAAGAAAAATCCCGATAAATATATAGTTCACCGCCATTTTTAGTCCTCCTTTTCCTGTTCGTTCTCTTCACGCTGCCTGCAACGGCTGCACATGGGCAGGTCAATGGAGGATAGCTCCACCTCCTCCACATGCCGCCTTAGGGCGATGCAGTTTTCCCTGTAATGATACCTGTCCCCGTCACGGCCTATATACACTGTATCAGGCATTTTTGCCCTTTTGTTTACGCAAAAGTCACAGGCATAATATTTGTGCCCGCTCGGGTTTCTCTTTGAAGGCAGCTCCTCTTTGGACACAGGGCTTATATCAAGCTTTAGGTGTGTACAAAGCAGGCTTGTATGGTAGACCGCCGCATTTTTCGTGACATAAACTATATGGGAGTCCTGTGTTTCTTGAGGTGGCTTTACGTGAAGCGGGATCTCACCCGAGAAGATCCCTGCTCCAGCCTGCTGGTTCACAATGATGTCCGGAAGGAGCCTTCCCACGAAAGGAATGTCCACCTTGTAGCTTACCCTGATATAGACGCAGTTGTCCTCATCCCGCAGCTTCGATCCTGTAAAGACCAGCCCTCCGTAGCCGCCTTTCACGCGGCATTCTTCAAGGAGAACATCATCCAGATAGTTTGAAACAATAAGCTTTAGAGCGTAGTCCTCAGCGAAATCCGTAAGGATGGAAAGAATGGTGTCGCCAAGCGGAACATTGCTCAAAAGCTCGTCTTTTTTCTCCGAAACAGCGGCCTCTGCCTTGTTCAACAGGTATCCGTAGGATGAGATATCACTTGCTGCCTTCGAAATGGCGCTCTGAACAGATATTTCAAGCAGCATGAGCCTGAAGACAAAGCAGACCGCCAGTACAGTGACTGTAAACAGAGGCAGTACCAGTGCGGCTTCTACGGTTATTGATGCTTTTTTGTCCCTCATGCGCTCCCCTGCCTTAGTAAAGAAATCCTGTAAAATCCGGATCCGCTCACGAACCTTAGTCCGTGTTTTCGCAGTGCATATCTGTTCATCAGCCCGTTATGAAAATGGGTGGAAGTTCAACCTGCTTCCGTGCGTATTGTTCTCCGGGAGAATAAACAATATTTTTGTGGTTGTGATGAACAGATCTGCACTGCGGCGGATCCTGCGCCGCAATATGCCGGTACCATGATGTAACGCATCCTACGCCGCAACTTGTCAGTATCTTGATCCGCCGGTATATTCAAAGATAAATTGCCTGTTTTTGCCCA
This sequence comes from Lachnospiraceae bacterium, assembly GCA_017958465.1. Lineage (GTDB taxonomy): Bacteria > Bacillota > Clostridia > Lachnospirales > Lachnospiraceae > SZUA-448. The sequence continues at coordinate 11,214 of JAGDCQ010000200.1, read as the reverse complement.
CTACTCCCGGGAAAACCGGAGATATGGCAAATGCTGCATCGATATTGAAGCCATAAACCATGCCTGTCATTAATACTCCGGGGTCCGTGAGCCTGAGGTTTTCCTGTATAATATCCAGAGTTCTGAGGGACTGTTTGCCTTCATCCTGGAGCAGAAGCAGCAAAACTACATACTCCCTGTATGAGAGGCCCGTTTTTCCCTCATAGCTGTCGGCTTTCGCGTCTATAAGGCTCTTTCCCGCAGCGAAAACCTCGGGAAGCTCCAGCAGGAAACCGTTTTTTGCCGGCACAGCCGGTACTCTTTTCCCTCTCATAAGGATCGCGGTTTCCACCAGCGCCTCTTCGTAGGCCCAGGCAAGGATCACGGAGTATTGAAGGATCTTGATAAGGACCGGCATCCCGGTAAAGCCAAGAACAGTTGCCGCAAAAGCCGCTGCCTCTGCGGTCTTTTCCCTGCTTGTGAGTATATGTATGGTGCACATGAGCGTGCGGAGGGCAAGTATCTTTAGGACGACTCCGCCAAGGTTTTCCCTGTCGGTCAGCTGTCCGCCAAGCACGTATTCCAGCTCATATCTGCACCGTGAGTTTTCCCTAGTTTCGCCTGTGTAGCAACCGAAATTATCAAAAAGATAGGCGATAAAAAGCGTGTCTTCCGCAAGCTCTGAGGCGCCGGTTTTAAGGAGCTCCGATATAGCCTCCACCGGCGATGCCAGAAGAAGGCCGCCAATATCCGTAAAAAATGAGCTGCCATCATTGCTCTCGGCGGTGATCCCCAGTGTTTTGGAAGGAAGATCTGCCCCTGTCAGGGCTAGATCCGATATTTCACCCGGGTCCTTCACTACCAGCCCAAGGATGCCGTTTTCAATGAGACTCTTTATGCTCTTAAAAGGGTCAAAAGCCGCAGCCTTGAGCTTTAAGCCCGTGTAATCAAACAAAAGCCCCTCAAACCTGTACTCAGAAAGCACCTTCAGAAGTTCCCTGTCATCGGCCGTTTCAAAACTGTCAGGCGTTTCGTGGTTCTCAAGGAAGGCTTTTGCCTTCTTAAGGACCTCAAGGTCTTTTCCAAGGGTTTTCGAGAAAGTATCAAGGTCCGGAAGACGCTCAGTCCCTGAGGGTATGTCGCCTATGTATTCCTGAAACAGTAGGGCGTTTTCCAATAGCCCTTCAAGCATGTCGTTATCTATCTTTCCCTGGGCCTCCGCCAGCGTTTCAAGGTAATGATAAACTTCCGGCTTTGCGCTTTCCTGCCGTTCCTTTATCACTCCGAGCAGGGAAAGAGCCTCTTCTGCGGCCTCTTTACAGACTGAAACGAGCTTTTCGAGCTTGCTCTTCGCCGATGTATAGCCCGCCTTGTTTATCAGCCTTTTCCCTTCGATAAGCGTGTTCTCGGCTTCAAGCAGCAGTATCCTTGCTTTGATCGCCGCCCTCCTGCCGGCTCCGCCATCGGGAAGGGCCTCCTCTTCTGCTTTAAGGGCTGCCACTTCCGCTTCGTTTGCGGCAATCTTTTTCCCGTTCTCAATAAAACCAACCGCCGCATCATACATATCGCTTACGTATATTGACGGATCCTCATATTTGCTCTTCAAGGCTTCAAAAAGCTCTGCGGAGCCCACGGACACAGCCTCGCTGCTCAAAGGCCCAGGGACCATCTTTTTTACGAACTTGTCCACGGTTTTGATCTTGCCTGTCCAGCCGAGCTTTACTCCGTCGTTGTCGATTTTTACGCCGTCTATCACCTGCATAAGCTTAAGGATTGTCCTGTCGATCTCCTCGAGGCTTTCAGCCACTTCTTCCTCTTCCTGAAGGATCGCAGTCACGGCAGAAGTTTCCCCGAACACGCCAAGTGCCTCAAGGATATTCTCTACCACGAAGGGGGCACCCCTGTACTCCATGTATTCCACAGCCTGCTGCCTGAAAAAAGCGCCCTTGTAATCCGTTAGTGCCACACAGTCTGTAACCTTGACCTGCACCTCTCCGGGGCTGAAAAGCCCATTGGCTTCCGGCAGGTTTTTCTCTAAGAACTTTGTGAACTCGCCTTTTACAAAGTCCTTCCTGCCGCTTTGAAGCTTTTCTTTCGACTCCTTCCCGAACACTTTGTACCTGTCAAACAACGGGTCGTAATAGTCCGCGAGCACCGAAGATACGGCCATTGCCGAAGCATTTCTGACCATAAACCGCACCCCTGCAGTCCTTGCGGACTCAATCATCACAAATATGAGAGACGTGAGAATGAGGAGTGTAAGCGCAAGATAGACGGTGATAACGCCTTTCCGGGCGCGCGGGTCCTCAGTTGATGATCGTCTCGACATTGCCGTTTATAGCGTTAAAAGCCGATGTGATTATGGCACCGATCTGGTTCTTGAAGACCAAAACAAGGCCAATGATGACCACGAGCACCAAAAGTACCTCAATTACGCCTATACCGCGGTCATCTCTCCTCTTTTTGCACTCTCCTGCAGGACGTTTCTTTCTATTTTTCATCTTTCCTCCTTTTGGCCTTCCGGCCCATAAACTATGTATTTAGATATTTCCGAATGCAGCGAACATTATCAGGGCGAGCACCACCATAAGCAGGCCCGTCATGGGGATAAGGAGCTTTGTTCCGGCTTCCTCGCCTGCTTTTTTTGCCGCTTCTTTCCGTTCCGCAAAGGCGTTCAGGACTTCCTGCTCCAAAAGCGGGAAAACAGATTCCGAGCCCTTCGTAAGGTTTTGGGACAAAAGACCCGCAAACCGCATATAAGGCAGGATACCGCATCTTTTACCGAAGTTTTCGCACGCTGTCACTTCAGACACTCCGTTCTCCATCTCGTTGTAAGCCATGCGCATCTCCTTGTAGACTGGGTTTGAATCCCCCTCCGCAGGAAGCTCCGCCACCACATGTCCCCATGCGGCGCTTACCGTAAGCCCCGACTCCAGAAGCAGTAAAAACTTTGATACCACCTCCGGGTATTCGGCCATAAGCTGTTTTTCCCGCTTTTTCTGCTTTTCCTTCCTTTTCTCCCGGTCCAGCAGCAGGACCGCCGCCGGTACCACCGGTATCAGGAACAGGACCCTCAGCCATAAAAAGCTTTCAGGGTTTCCCCACATAAGCTCCACGCCCTCGAATTCCCGGGGCAGCTCCAGCCAGGCCTCGTTTGTGCTGCTCTCCAGATACTCGATCCTTTCCTTCAGACGCTCTTCAAAGGTGCTTTCAAAGGACCGTGGCATCAGGACCACAGCAGTGTCAACAGCGGTTTCCTCGCCGTAAACAGAGAGGGTGATCTTAAGCTCCACCCGCTCCCCGTCCTCCGCTGTAACCTCTTTCCTTCTGCTTCCGTCAATATTTATGTAGGTGTACTCCGCAGCCTCCCAGACGATCTTTATCTGTGTCCCGGGGACGTTTTCAGGAATCCTTAAGTCCCCGTAGACCGGCGTCCCTTCCGGGTATTTTTCAAGCAGGTACTCCCTTCCGTACTCGAGGAGTCCCTGTATATCCTCCGGGTCCGGGATCTGTTTCCCGATCTTTACTGAAAAGGAGCCTGTCCCTTCCGCTTCATCGCCAAGAACCTGCCAGGAAAGCGTTTCCGTCACGCTTTCCCGGTCCGTGGGACGTTTGATCTTTCCACCGGAAAAGCCCCTGTGCTCAAAAGCCTCCTGAACAAAGAGTACTCCCGCAAACAGACAGACCAGGGCAACCCCGGCGATAACCTTTCTTATAACTGTTTTATCCACGTCAGACCTCGATTTTAGACAGTTTTACGGTTGCATACAGGCATGCGGCGTAAACGAAAAGGAGCAGAGTCATCACAAGACGCCCGTTGCCGCTGTAGAGCGGCTCAAGGAATGCGCTGTCGGCAATTGAAAAATACAATATCATCCCGGGAGGCATGACAGCCATTACCGAGGCTTCAAGCCTTTTTGACGCAATTATGGTCCTTATCTCTCTCCGGACCGATGTCTTCTGGGTGAGTGTCCTTTCCGCAGACCGGATAACGTACAGCATATCGCCGCCCTTTCTCTTCGTCAGTGAAAAAACCTCCGCAAACCGCTGTATGTCGTCATCTTCAAGGCTTTTTGCAAAGGCCTTAAAAGCTTCTTCCACAGGCGCGTTCATCCTTATCCTTCTTAAAAGTTCCGTAAGCTCCCGCATAATACGCCATTCACAGGAATATAGTCCCGCAAGCGCTCTGTAGGCTGAAAACACGGCATTATCGGGGGTTTCCCCCGCCTCTATGGACGAGGCAAAGGCCCCAAGAAAGTCGAGAAACACCGCCTTTACCCTTTGCATCTCTTTTTCTTTTGCCAGGCTTTCTGCCACTTTACAGCCTAAAAAGCAGCCTGCGGCTGCCGGCACCAGCACAAGGACCGACCTGTAAAAAAGCCAGAGCACAGCCGCCAAAACCAGGTATCCTGCGGCGGCTCCGCAAATATTCAAAAGAAGACTCCCGTAAGCCCTCCCGCTTTTCCGGGGAGCACTGCTCTTTTCAACTCTGCTCCCGGCCTCTGAAAGCCTCAAGTTTCCTGGTTTTCTTAAGCTCACCCACTTTTTTAAGCTCGCCTTCAACCTTTTCGCTTGTGCTGTTATCCGATTCCACAAACCTGAAAAGCGGGTTGATCTTGATCTTACCTTCTTCTCCACGCTCTACCTCGCATATCTCCAGTACTTTTCTGCTTTTGTCCCTCATTCGCCCAAGCTGGACCACGATGTCCAGCGCAGACGCGATCTGCCCCCGCACCGCAGCAAGCGGCAGGTCCGCAGAAAGCAGCACCATGGTTTCAAGGCGCGAAAAGACGTCCGCAGCCGAGTTTGCATGGATGGTGGACATAGAGCCGTCGTGTCCTGTATTCATAGCCTGCAGCATATCAACGGCTTCTACGCCCCTCACCTCGCCTACGATCACTCGATCCGGCCGCATCCTCAAACTCGCGCGTATCAGATCCCTTATCGTGACGGCGTTTGCGCCTTCCCGGTTGCCGGCCCTGCTTTCGAGGCGTACAAGGTTTTTATGGTTAACGATCTTTAGCTCCACTGCGTCCTCGATGGTCACAATCCTCTCTTCCTCCGGGATAAACCCTGAAAGCATGTTTAAGAATGTAGTCTTTCCGGAGCCTGTCCCGCCGCTTACTATGACCGAGTACCCGGCTTCCACCAGGCCTTTCAGGAAATCCGCTGCTTCCTGCGTGATCGAGCCCAGCTCTATCAGCCTGTCCATGGATATAAAGCGATCCGAGAACTTACGGATGGTTATGATTGGCCCGTCTACCGCCACCGGCTTTAGCACGATGTTTACCCTTGAGCCGTCCGGCAGCCTTGTATCCACCACAGGCGTCGCTTCATTGATCCTGCGGTCAGCTACGGCAGCCATCCTGTAAGCCACGTCCTCGAGACGTTTTGGCGATACAAAGCGCTCCCGGGTAGCCTCAACCCTGCCGTTCCGCTCAACAAAGACATTTTCCGGCCCGTTGATCATTATCTCCGTTACCTCCGGATCATCCAGAAGGTCCTGGATAAGGTCAAACTTCCGGAGGGAGTTGAACAGATCCTTTGAGAGTCGCTGTTTCTGCTTCAGACTGATATACCGCTCCCTTGCCTCAAGAGCGATCTCGCTGTCGATCAGCCGCTTTACATCATCATCTCCAAGCTCTTTTGAAAAGTCCATTTTTCCGAGGATACGATCGTGAAGCTGCTGTTTTAGCGTGTTATAATCCTCATTTACCATCCGTAGGCCTCTCTCAGCTGGTCGGAAGCCCTTCTGTAGCCTGCTCGCTCGTATTCGGAGGAAAGCTCCCTGGCCCTTGCTTCATATACTCCCTGCTCCCTTTTATCGACCAGCAGACTGTTGCAGAAGGCTGCCACAGTGGGGGTAAAGCCATGAACAGCTCCAAGATCTATCACGATCCGCTGATAATCGCTCTTTTCCAGTAATCTGCAAAGTTTCTCCGCATGGGCCGTGGCCAGGTCGTCCAGGTCCTGTACATATGAAACGCCGTATATGGCATCATACCCGTCCAGAGGCACTGTAAAATCCGAAAGCACCGGCTTTTCTATTCCCGTGAGGGCAAACAGCAGCTCTGACAGGGCGTTCCGCCTGCCTGCGGGCTTCGCCTTTTTCTCAGATTCCGCAGTTTTTTGTGCGTCCAGCTCTTCTCCCGCTCCGAAAAACGGGGAAAAGCTGACAAGAAGCGTCCCGGCTCCGCAGCTTTTTGCAAACTCTTTAGCCTTGATCTCCGTGCTCCCATCATCAAAAACGCTATAAAACCCTACGATCCTTTCTGTGTTACGGACAGGCTCGTGAAGTGTGAAGTATTCTTTACGGATGTTGCCTAGCAGGTCCTTTGCACCTGTAAACCTGGACATTTTGGAGTTTGCCGGTTCATCGTCGTTCAAGACAAACTTGGCCGCTGTGGGACAGGTGTCAAAAACAGGCCTTGTGGTGGCATCGCATATGATAATGTCCGGCGTCTGGGTCTTAAGATAATCCTCAAGCGCTTCCGGATCCGTGAATGCCAGCGCCCGTGTATTTGCCTCCGGGTTATTATTGATGTAGTTCATAAAACGCTCGGCAAATAAGTGGTTTTTCAAATAAATGACTAATATTGATTCCTTCAAAACTTGTTCCTCTTCTTTCGTTTTGGATGTAACGCCACTATAGCGGGCGTCACCTTCCCTGTCAACGATTTACACGTTTTTCGGAAATTTACACAAAAATCGCAAACAAAAAACAGCAGGATGAACAAAAATTTCCTCAAAAATTTTGTACAACCTGCTGTTTTTGACCCCTCATTTTTCTACATTGCTATTTTTCCTCGGAAAAGGATTCCTCGAAAAAAGGCGCAAATAACGGCACAAAAAAAGAGGCCGGAAAACGCCGGCCTCAAGCCATAGTAAACTTTGTATCAACCTTTTACCGCACCGCCGGTAACGCCTTCTACATAGTACCTCTGGAGGCACATGAACAGTATCGTGACCGGGATCGCTACAAGAACACCTGCGGCACAGAAATGGGTATAATGTGCAGCCAAACCCTCGCTCGTAGCGATCATATTCTGCAAACCAACTGCGACGTTCATACCCTTTGAGGTATTATTGCAGATGTATTTAGCAAACATGAAATCACCCCACGGGCCCATAAATGCTGTAAGCAATGTATAAATAACTATAGGCTTAGCCATCGGTAAAGTGATCTGGAAGAATACCATTGCTCTTGTTGCCCCGTCGACACGTGCCGCTTCATCCAATGACTTTGGTATAGTATCAAAGAAACCCTTTGAAACGTAATAACCCATAGCAGAACTTGCAGTATAGACCAGAATAAGACCTGCTACAGAGTTCTCGCCGATCATGCCCCACCCCGAAAGAACTTTCTTCAGAATGATCATCGAAAGGAATCCCGGGAACATACCCAGCACGAGCATGAAATTCATAAGGAACTTCCTGCCCTTGAACCTCATTCGGGAAAGGGTATAACTCATGCAAAGAACCATAAACGTCTGGATCACAGCGCATGCAAAGGACATTATCAGGGTATTGACATACCACTGAGTGAAATCCATACGTTCTTTGTCAAAAAGGGCCTTGTAGTTTACAAGGCTCCATGTTTTAGGAGCCACATAGCCCTGTGGCATAGTTGTCTCACCCTTGAAAGATTCAAGCACGATCATTACAAATGGTGTGATCCAAACAATAGACGCGATCACAAGGACTATATAAACAATAGTATTTGTTGCCTTTTGATGTTTTTTTAGGCTTCTGCTTTTGGAGTTGTTCATCATTGGAAATCCTCCTCATTCTTATTTGATGGCATCAAATTGAAGCCTATGACTGATATTACAGAAACAACTATGAATATCAATATACCTATGACCGAAGCAAGCTTGTAGTTACTTTCCGTTCCTGTCGTTATCTTGAACAACCACGTTATCAAAAGATCTACGTCTGATGCGTTTCCACCCGTTGTAAGCAATTTCGGGTTTGGTTCCGCACCTCCCGCCAGTAGATAAATAACGTTGAAATTGTTGATATTTCCTATGAAACTTGTAAGCAGATACGGACCGGTTATAAACAACATATACGGGAGCGTAATCTTTACATATTGCTGCCACGGATTTGCACCATCTATCCTTGCCGATTCGTACAGATCATCCGGGATATTCATAAGGATACCTGTTGCGATAAGCATTAAATACGGAACACCGATCCATATATTGATCGCTATGACCAGTATCCTTGATGCTGTTGTGTTTGCCCAGAAGTCAAACGGTGTATCAAGTAGTCCCGTTGACAAAAGGATCTTATTGATCATACCGTTTTTTGCAAAAAGCTTTGACATGTACAAAAGAGAGATAAACTGTGGTATAGCGATCGTCATTACAAATATACCGCGCCACATCTTTTTCAGTTTTATCCCTTTCTTGTTGATGAGCATGGCAAGAAGCATACCAAGAAAGTAGTTCGTAAATGTTGCAAAGAACGCCCATACAAGAGTCCAACCGAGGATATGGAGAAATGCATACCCAAGATTAGAGGACTTTGTATTGAACAATTCCATAAAGTTGTTCCAACCTGTCCAGGTAAACAGATTGGAGTATCCGTCATGCGCACCATCGTAGCTGGTAAACGCAACAAATATCATAAAGAGTATCGGGAATACAGTAAAAACAAAGATGCCTATAACAGGGATCGTGAGCAGTGTTCTGTGAAACTTGGCATCAACTATATCCTTAAGGTCATCCTTAAACTTCGGAATCGCCTTTTCCTGACGAATAAGAAGGTCATTTTCGTAGCTCTGGTGGAAACTCATCCTCCAGATAAAGAAGCAAACCACACAAAGCAATACGGAAATGCCGCCATAAAGCAAAATCGTAAACGAGTTATCACCATCGACACGCACGAACACGTCAAGGATCGGATCATACTCATCATGGGCTCCTACGTCACCCAGATTATCCAATTTCGCGATCCAACCGACGCCGGTAGTGATCATATAATAGATGAACGCGGCCTGAAAAGCAAGGAACATTAACCCCCTCACTATCTGACCACGCACTAGATTTCCAAATCCAAAAATTATATATGACAGTTTTGTTGCTGCCGATCCTGTCACAAAGATCTTCACAAATGATTTAAGCTCATTTGCCGCAGACTTGAAAAAGTTTGTAATTCCTTGTACTACTTTATTCTTAGCCTTGGCCTTTGGTTTCATATTACCTCCCATGACATTCCTTTTTGATCTGGGTCAAATATATCCGGGAAGAAGTTTTTCATTTTTCGTTTTTCCTTCTCCTAAAAAAACCGCACAGGAGGCTGACCCCCTGTGCGGCCTGTCAGTCCTGGATCACAGAACCAGTGATCTGTAACAAATCAGATCAGTTAAAATCGCTTTATGCGATAAGATTATTTCTTGATAAGCTCGATCTTCTTATCAGCTGTAAGCTTGATGAAGTATGTACCGGCTTCGGCAACCTTGAAGTTTTCACCGTTGTCACCAGAGTTTACATCCCAGTTCTTGCCCTGACGAGCCTTGAACTCTGTCTCAGTAGTAAGGTCGTAAGCTTCGGTTGTAAGCCAGGAACCATCGGGCTGGATCTCCATAGGAAGGTCGATCGACCAGCCATCGCCATTGATGTTACCAATGATGGTGAAACCATAGATATCAGAGAACTTTTCAAGCTTGATCTCGCCTGTGTTTGTATCCTTGTTGTACTTGAATGTTACGAAGCCGTAGCCTTCTTCGTTAACTACGAAGTTAGGGCCACCTGCCGAGCCGTCGCTGCCGATGTTAACATCCCAGCTCTTGCCCTGACGTACCTTGAATTCATCGCCTGCAACGAACTTGATAGCATCTGAATGCCATACGCCTTCAGAATCGCAAACCATTGCGATATCGGTTGCCCAACCGTCACCGTTCATAGAACCGATAACCGACCAAGCTTCCTTCTCATCAACTGACATCTGGAAGAGACCTTTGATAGTATCTTCGTATGTCTGAAGGGCTGCTTTGAGCTCTGCGTCAGTATTTGCTTCTTTAGCAGATACTGCATAAGCCTTCGCTATATCCCACCATGAACCGTGGATCTGGCCCTGAGGGATAGCGTACTCTGCCAGCTTTGCAAGTGCTGAAAGAGCAATATCGGAAGCTACCTTCTCGTTCTTCTGAGCCGTAAGGTTTGAAGGACCCCAGCCTACAAGGTTGAATCTTTCAAGCTGGCAGGTCTCATTTGAAAGGTAAAGAGCGAGCTGCTGAAGAAGAGCTGCCCTCTTGCTGTCTGTCTGAGGCTTAACGCCGATAAGCTTGCAGCCTGAGTAAGAACCTAAATGATAAGTCTTTCCGTCTACTGTGAAGGAAGGAAGGTCTGTTGCTGCGTAGTTGTCACCAAGAGCTTCTTTAACTGCGGAGCTTGCCCATGTACCGGAAACTACAACTGCTGAAGGAACGCCTGCAGCGAAATCTGCACCTGCAGATGAAGAGTTGAACGCCTTGGATTTAAGAAGCTTCTGCATACCCTTAAGAGCGATAAGGCCGTTTTCGGAATTGAAAGTATCATTTACACCGGTATATGCTCCGGTATCATCAAACTGCCACTCGGATACGCATCCTGTTGCAAAGAAGAATGCTGCATTGTACCATGCAGATGTTGTAAGCTCCATAGAGAACATCTTACCGGCTGCTTCGCAGTCAGCAATGATATCTTCAAGAGAGTCCAGATGGTTCTCCGGAATGACGCTCTTGTCATAGTACATATAGTAACCGTTATCAGATGTAAGCGGGTAGCAGTACATTACGCCACCTACTGTTGAAGCAAGAACAGAAGTCTTATCATTAAGCTCTGTGATCTTCTTCTGTGTTGCCTCACCAAGCTTTGCAAGCGCGCCTGCCTGTACCAGACGAACAAGCTGGTCCTGTGCGAAGCAGTAAAGATCTGCACCGTCTTCTACGGAAGTTATCATCTGTGATGCGGACTCTGCCTCTGTAATACCTTCGATACGGGCATTGATCGTGATCCCGGGATTTTCACTGCAGAATCTGTCGATCTGCTGCTTGGTAAGGTCTGTTACGCCGTCAGATTCACTTACCCATACTACCATGTCATACGTTCCGTTAAGAGCGGAAAGGTCGGAACCCTGGCTCGGATCGGAAGGCGTACCGGAAGGATTGCTCTTCCCTCCCGGATTCTTGCCGCAGCCCGCAAGTGCATCGATCATCATCAATGCAAGTGCAAGCGCGAGAATGCTCTT
>JAGDCQ010000199.1 GCA_017958465.1 Lachnospiraceae bacterium | reverse complement strand
GTAAAGCTTGATAAATTCAGCGTCCGCCCCTTCGAGATTCTGAAGCCCCGTAAGGATATTCTCCGCCTCATTAGTGTATTTGCCCTGGGACTGGCGGTTCAGTCGGAAACGCAGATAGTTGGCCACAAGCCTGCTGCTGTACTGCTTTACGCGCTGTTTTTGCACGGATTCCGCGCTCTTTCCGGCCTTTGAGCGGCAGGAAACAGGGACCTCAATGCGCACAGACGCATTTTCTATGGTAAGGCACGCAAGGTTGAGCCCCGCATGCAGCTTCGCAGGGTCCACTACAACTCCCAGCTCGAACTGGTCCCCGGAAAACATCTTGGTGGTGATAAGGCTGTTCCTCGGGCGGATAAAAGCGGCGTCGCTGGAAACAGTGTATTCCGCATAGCCCCAGGTATTCTTGTGCAGGATCACCTTGTCAAGGAAGCTGTAGACACCGGCCGTGTATTCAAGCCTGTTCTTGTCGGCGCTAATGGACACGGGCGGCTTCTTCCTTATGGCAACAAGCAGCTCCTCAAGCGCCTGGGCCGGCGACCCAATTGCGTCCAGGTGGTGATACATCCCCACCAGCTCCTTGTCGTAGAAAGGCAGCGCCTTAAGCATAGCCGGCGACTGGAATATGCGCTCTGCCTCATTCCAGTCGGTTTTCGCAAGGTTTGCCAGCTGGAACAGGTCCTTGATCTCGCCTATAGAGCTATAGATAAAAGGAGGACGTACCACGGCTTCGAAGGGGAGCTCCGCCTCACCGCAGTCCGAAACAATATTGATGGACCCTGTAATGCGCTCGCCCGAATCCGCGTGATCAGCCTTGAAAGCGTACTCTATGCGGGTTTCCTCGCCCACAAACTGCGACGCGGACAGCGTAAGGAGCCTGCTCGAAGAGTAGATTACCCCCTTCATCGACGTGCCCCTGCTGTTCTTTATCGTGAAAACCCCGTTGTAGGTGGTCCCGGAAACAGTCGAGATATGTATCTTGTCTTCAGACAGGATTATCTCCGGCAGGCTGTATTCAAATATACCTCTTGCGAGCTTTTCTATTTTCTGTTTCACAGAAGGTTCCTCACTTGATCATTTCGAAATCTCTTTCATCCAGTGCCTTGTAGACACTTACGCGGTCAAAGGAGATGCAATAAACTCCCACGCGCTTAGCATATTTGTCGTTCCCGACAGCTTCAAAAACGTCAATGTTGTAGCAATCTACTCCATTGATGTTTGTGGTGATGACCGGATCCACTTCCACGGTATATGTCGTTATATCCTTCGAAAGCCCCAAAACACTGAGCGGAATCGTCTTTAAGATGTTTGTGGCCTCAGCTGCCGTAAGCCACCCTGTGGCAGCACCGGTGGGCTCTACCTTCTCGCCCTTGTCAAGAGGGAAGGACTCGAGCTCCAGCATCTCGCCGGTGGAAGGATAATAGTACCAAAGGGCCATATTCTTGATGTTCACGATGATATCCGGCTGGTAGACCCTGTCCTTATCGCTCACGGTAAAGCTGTAGAAGCTGTCGCTCCCCACCTTCACGGCCTTTGCCTCCGAGATCGTATAGGCGTTCCCTATCTTCTTTGCCAGCGCTTCCCTGCACTGCGCGGCGGTATAAGGCTCCGGCGTAGGTGTAGGGGTATTGGTCGGCGTCGGGGTCGGCTCCTCTGTGGGAGTCGGAGTCTCTGTAGGCGTAGCCGTGGGCTTTTCCGTAGGCGCCTCAGCCTTTGTCGGCACTTCCGCCGGAGTGGGCGTCTTTTCAGGCATCGTAGGGATGGGCGTTACCGTCCCCGAACCCGGCCCCACAGGCACAAGGGTAGGCATGGAGTTGTTCCCCCAGAAATCCGTAAGCGCGCAGGCGGAAAGAAAGGCCGCTGCCGCCCCCGCTACTATCAATAAACTGATCCTTTTCACTTTTGATCCTCTTTTTCTCAGGTCCTGTAGCTGCTGACCTTGCCTCCAAGATCATTTGACAGATCCTTGATATTTTCGGCTCTTCCG
>JAGDCQ010000198.1 GCA_017958465.1 Lachnospiraceae bacterium | reverse complement strand
CACCGGCGCATACTGGTTGTATTCCGCCTGCTCCTTTGTAAGCTCATGCAGATTAATGTAGATATCCCCCGTAAACACAATGTGGTGCTCCCGGTCGATCAAAACAGTCTCGCCCTTAATGTGTCCGCCCTGCCCTTCGTAAACATCAAAATGCATATCCGCAAAGTCGAAGGTACCGGTCTTTTCAACAGGTTCTTTAAACGTCTCAGGCGACAGCCACAAAGCCGTGATCCTCTCCGGGTCCATGGGCTTGTAGCCGGTCAGCGCCTTGCAAATGCTTACATAGGGCTTGTGGAGCGGGTTCTCCTCCCTGTAGCCGTGGCAGGTCTTATATTCAAGTGCGATGCACTCCTTTGTCTTTTCACCTGCGAAGATCTCGTCAAACAGCGAAAGGATCCCGCAGTGGTCAAGATCCGCATGGGTGATGAATATCTTTTTCCTCATTGAGTCGAACTCCGGCAGCAGCTCGCGGAAGATCTTGATCATTTCATCGCGGTACAAGGCGTACCCGCAGTCTATGAACAGAACATCTTCCCCGTTCTTTAAGATCATGGTGTTGCTGCCGCAGGCAGGCTCTATCAGAGTAAGCTCCGTGTTTTCCGTAAGCCGGTGCCGTGTGATGCGCGGCGCAAATTCCGTGCCCCTGCATTTTGCCAAAAGGTGTGCAAAGCGGCTTATGCTCTCAAAAGTCTTGTAGGGCGAAAGGCCCTTCTCATCAAGCATCTGCATGACAAGGTTCGTGTTCACAAGAAGCTTGCTCCGAAGCTCCTCCGGAAGCCCGAGGCACTGCATAAGCTCCGAAACGAAGGACTGGTAAAAGATCGAGTTATCGTAGACGTTTTCCGACTGGTCATAATCCAGAATACGGACCACGCAGACCTTTCCTGCCTCTTCAAGGAATTCCTTAAATTTCGCGGTATCCTCAACGAAAAGCCCCATCTTGAACGCCTGGTACCCGGTGCCGTTTCCCTGGGAGCTCATGTACGATATGTTCAGCCTGTACCTGTCGATTATCCTCAGCACACGGGTCACGCTGCCCGGGTTATCCTCAAGCATAAACTCCAGCAGAACAATGCTTTTCTCGTAATCCGGCGTTTTAAGATACCCGATCTGCTCAAGGCGCAGGTCCGCGATCTTAAGCTTTTCCCGGTCTCCGTCCACGTCTATAAAGAGCGTGTGGGAGTCCACGGCCTTGTTGTAGCTTACGCGCGTGATATTGATGCCCAGCTCCGCAAAACACTCGCAGGCCTTAAGAAATGCTCCTATGTGGTTTGGCATGGTTGTTATGTATGTTTTCTTCATTTTCCTGTCTCACTGTCTTTTTTTGCCCAATACCGGGCAGTTCCGGCCTATCAATTGATATTATCACACTATTGGGGCGTTTGTCATCATGCTTCTTGTGGAAATGGACGTATTCGCGCTCACTCCCAGCCTCACCAACAGATGTCCTGACAATCGCAAAATCACAGCTATATTCGATCTTTGATCCTTGATGGTCCTTTTTCTTTAAGGTTATCACCCGTGTTGAATCCTTGCAAGGGGCAAACCCCATTGGGCCGGCGATATCGTTGATTGCGCTTATTACAGCCTGCTTTATCTCTTTTGCGGTGTACTGTTTTCCTGTGTTTGTGACATCCAGATCGACGTCGAAGTCAAATCCCTTGTTAGTCTTTGAATCAAACGTGATCATATCCCGTGAGCTGCTTCCTATAAACCTATATTGGAATGTAAAATGGGGGCGAAGCTTGTTCTGAACCTTATGAATGATGCCTATAAACTCGTTTCTGTACGGTTCTGCTTTTGCTTGTGACACATACTCATAGTGATACATAACTGGTCTCCTTCCAATCCCCGTACCGACCATCCGGCTCCTGCCGAATCATTGTAGTATATCATAACCCCATAGAAAATCAACTACATTTTTCACGGCTTCCGTTAGAATTATGATATAAT
>JAGDCQ010000197.1 GCA_017958465.1 Lachnospiraceae bacterium | reverse complement strand
CTCGTTATACAATCCCGACTTTGCCTGGTTCAAGATCTGCTTGTCTATATCGGTAGCGATGATCTTTATGTTGGAGAACGGGATGTATTTGCTAAGCAGCATTACAAGGGAATAAGGCTCATCACCCGTGGAGCAGGCTGCGCTCCAGATCTTAGGGCGTTTTGTTTTCTGAAGGATAGCGGGAAGGATCTCGTTTTCAAGGATCTTCCACTGGTCCGGATTCCTGTAGAACTCAGAAACGTTGATCGTAAGGTAGCTTACGAACTCGTCGTAGAGATCGCTGTCCGAACGGATCTTCTCAACAAAAGCGGAATAAGTATTGAGCTTGTTACGCTCGATAAGAGCGTCGATCCTGCGTCGCATCTGCTGCTCTTTGTAAGCATTGAGATCTATCTTTGTAAGAGCAAAGACCTTTTTCTTAAACTCTTCATAGCTGTCTGTAACCAATACCGATACCTCCCACCGGATCAATTATTCTTCTGAAGCGTTCTCTGCTGCCTCTGCTTCGGGTGCTGCTTCCTCTGCGGGTGCCTCTTCGGGCTCATCCGGAAGGAGTGCCTTCATGCTGAGGCTGATCTTCTTTTCGTCAAGATTGATATCTGTAACGACAGCCTCGATCTCCTGATTTGCTTTAAGAACAGACTGAGGCTTGTCAATATGCTCTTTGGAGATCTGGGAGATGTGAAGGAGCGCATCCACGCCGGGCTCAAGTTCAACGAAAGCGCCAAACTCCGCAAAACGTACAACCCTGCCCTTTACAACTGTGCCGCGTGCATATTTCTCGTCAGCATCAGCCCAGGGATTCTCATCCTCAAATTTCATTGAGAGAGCGATCTTGTCGCCGTTGATATCCTTTACGTAAGCACGTACTTCATCGCCAACCTTGAAGCGCTTGTTGGGGTTCTCTGTCCTGCCCCAGCCGATCTCGGTGGAGTGGCAAAGACCGTCGATCCCGCCCATATCGATGAAAACGCCGAAGTTTGTAACATTCTTTACAACACCTGTGATGATGTCGCCAACAGAGATCTTGCTGAGGAGCTCGTCCTGGATCTCTTTCTTTCTTGCTGCGATAAGCTCTTTTCTGGAGCCGATGATCTTGTGCTTTCTGGGATCGAACTCTGTGATCTTGAACTCGATCATCTGATCCTTGTATTTGCTGAGATCTTTTTCATAGATGTCGGATACATAGCTGCGGGGGATAAAGATGCGCACACCTTCAACCTCTACCGAAAGGCCGCCGCTTGTGATCTCGTTTACGGGTGCGGTAAGGATCTCGCCGGATTCCTTAGCTGCTTCGATGCGCCTTAAGCCGCGCTCTGCAGCAAGTCTCTTGTAGCTGAGCATAACCTGGCCGTCGCCGTCGTTAACCTTGATGATCTTGACCTGCATGGTGTCGCCCTCTTTAACAAGAGTGCGAAGATCTGCGTTTGCGTCGTTGGTGTATTCCTGTCTGGTGATGATACCATCGGCCTTATAGCCGATGTTAAGGGCAATTTCGTCTTCTTTAACGCGTATAACAGTACCCTCGACCACCTCTCCGTTATGAATGGACTTCAACGACTCCTCCAATAATGATTCGAAATTCTCTTCTGACATGATAGACAGAACCTCCTTGATGATGTTTTTCGGGGTGGAAGCGCCTGCTGTAATACCTACGCTGTTAAAGTGTTTCATGAGGGTGACATTTAAGTCGCCCGGTCGTTCACAAAAGTAAGTATTTGCACATTCCTGTTTACAAATCTCATACAGTTTGCGCGTGTTGGAACTGTGTTCGGCGCCAATGACGATGATCGCTTCGTTTCTGCCTGCTATCTCCGCCGCTTCGCGCTGTCTTTCCTCGGTCGCATTGCATATCGTATCATAAACAATAGTATTATAATGCTTTCTCTCAATTTTTTCAACAAATACTTGAAATTTATTGTGATTAAATGTTGTCTGGGCTACGATACAGTATCCATTTTCGCCGGAAATCCCACTGTTTTCCTCATTTTCCGGCACAGTTTCTTCTAAAAACCGCTGCAAAGAGTCTTCATCCGAAATGACCGTAAAGGGAGTTTCCTTTATCCATCCCACTATCCCCTGGACCTCCGGATGCTTTGGATCCCCGATGATCACAATGTGTTTTCCGGCCAGGGACTCTTTCTCCACTATTTTGTGGATCTTCTTAACAAAAGGGCATGTTGCATCAGTAAATTTGATGTTTTTTGTCTCACCGTACTCTTTTAGCTTTTTATCAACTCTTTCCGGGATCCCGTGGGCGCGGATGATCACCGTGCAGTCCTTTAAGCTATCAAGCTCTTCTTCCGAAACTATGGAGGCTCCGAGCTTTTCAAGCTCGCTGCAGACCGAATCATTATGGACTATCGGTCCGAAAGTAAAGACCTTTTCACCCGCCGCAAGGGCGCTGTAGACAGTGTCCACGGCACGTTTCACTCCAAAGCAGAAGCCTGCTGTCTTTGCAAGTTCAACAACCATCTGGTTCCTTTCATCACTGCCACGAACCGTAGTTTATAGGCCCGTAGACAAGATTTTTCACAGTCTCTGCAACCTCCTCTATCGACATTGTGGAAGTGTCGATAAGAGTAGCGTCCGGGGCCTGTACCAGCGGCGCAAAGTCCCTGTGCATATCCCTGTAGTCTCTTTCTTCTATCTCTTTTTCGATCTGCGCAAGGTCACATTCCTGACCCTTTTCAAGCATCTCGTTGTATCTGCGTTTTGCGCGCTCCTTTATGCCTGCGGTCATATATATCTTGATGCGGGCATCCGGAAGGACATAAGACCCGATATCACGGCCGTCCATCACCACATTGTTGGTGCGGGCAAGCTCTCGCTGAAGCTCCACAAGTTTAAGGCGCACCTTAGGGACCGCACTTGAGACGGAAGCCATGTTCGAAACCTCGGGAGTCCTTAAGATAGCGGTCACATCCTCGTCGTTAAGGTATACCCTCTGCTCGCCGTTTATGTATTTAATGGTGACGGAAGCGCTCTCTGCGTTGGCTTCGATCCCTGCAGTATCCTCGGGGCTTATCCCCTTGCGGATAAAATGGATCGCCATTGCACGGTACATTGCTCCCGTATCGACATAAATGTAGCCGAGATCCTTTGCAACACGCTTGGCTATGGTGCTTTTTCCGGCGCCGGCCGGTCCGTCGATTGCTATCGCTGTTACTTGATCGTTCATAAGTGTCCTTTCAGTTTCAGAGTCCTATATTATTTCCGGCACAAACACCGGTAGACCAGGCTATCTGGAGATTGAAACCTCCCGTCAACGCGTCCAGGTCCAGCACTTCACCGGCAAAATAAACACCGGGGACAAGTTTTGATTCCATGGTTTTAGGATCCACTTCCTTAACGTTCACTCCGCCGCAGGTTATTACTGCCTCGTTGAAGCCCGCAAGCCCCGCTACCTCAAACTCAAGATCTTTAAGAAGCTTTACAAGGCGCTCCCTCTCTCCTGCGGTAACAGTGTTCACCTTTGAAAGCGGGTCTATCCCCGATCGCCTTACAACAAGGTCCGCAAGACGGGAAGGAAGAAGGTCGTATAAAGAATTTCCAAAATTTTTGTTTATATTTGCCTCAAAATCCCGGAGGACCCGAAGGTCCAGCTGCTCGTAAGTAAGAGCCGGCTTAAGGTCTATATGAACAAAAGTCTTTTCAGGGCAGTCCTTTGAAAAAATCGGGGAAAGTTCTGCACTTGCGCTAAGAACAAGGGGTCCCGAGATCCCGTTACGTGTAAAGAGCATCTCCCCGAAATCCCTGTATATCTCCTTTACCTTAAAGCCTCCCTTGGAAGGTACAGGACCTGTGACAGTCAGGGTGACGTTTTTGAGGGAAAGTCCCTCAAGCTCTGCTGTTTTCTGCACAAGTTCAAGGGCCACAAGACTCGGGGTACAGGGCGTGACACTATGCCCAAACTCTTTTGCGAACCTGTAGCCGTCTCCGTCGGACCCTGTTGACCTGTAAGAAAGTCCGCCTGTAGCTATAACGACAGCATCGGCTTCAAAAGCCTTTTGGCCCTCCCTGGACTCAGTGTAAAGGACCTTTTCAGCCCCGGCGGCTTTTATCCCTGTGACTTTTGTATTGAAAAGCACAGTCACTCCAAGGCGTTTCATCTCGTTTTCAAGGGCCTTTATCACATCCGAGGATTTGTCGCTTACAGGAAAAACGCGGTTTCCGCGCTCCACTTTAGTCTTAAGCCCCATCTGTTCAAAAGCGTCTATCGCATCATACGCGGAAAAAGCCGAATAGCTGCTGTAGAGAAACCTTGGGTTACGCTTCACGGAACGGAAAAAAGTATCGTTGTCGCAGGCGTTTGTAAGGTTACAGCGCCCTTTGCCCGTTATATATATTTTTTTGCCGGCCTTCTCGTTCTTTTCAAGAACGGTAACGCTGTGGCCGGACTTTGCTGCGGTTATTGCAGCCATCATTCCGGCTGCACCCGCTCCTATCACATATACTCTCATATTCCAAACTAAAATACAGGCATTTCACGCCGCTTCTTTCAGTACATCTGCATTCTTGAAGATGTAATCCACAAGAGAGATGACCGTAAAAGCAACGGCAAGTATCATAAGGACAAGCCTTACATAGGTCCAGAAGCCAAAAGGAAGGTCAAGGATCATTGCAAAGCACATAAACATCTGGAGCACGGTCTTGATCTTTCCAAGCCACCCTGCGGCTATCACCCTGCCTTTTCCAAGCGCTGCAAGCCTGAAGCCGCTTATTATGAACTCCCTTGAGATTATGATTATTGCCGCGATACCGGGAAGCAGGCCGAAATCCACAAATATAAGGAGTGCCGAGCAGACAAGGAGCTTGTCCGCAAGCGGGTCCATAAACTTGCCAAAGTCGGTGATGAGCTTGTCCCTGCGGGCGATATACCCGTCAAGGGCATCTGTGATGCTTGCTATCGCAAAGATCGCAAAGGCAATGTAGCGGTTCCCCGGGATCTGTGTGATATACATGGCTGCTATAAAAAACGGGATAAGGATCACTCTGAGAAGAGTGAGTTTATTTGGTATATTCATTTCACACCTTTATAAAATTATTCAATGATCCTTGCTATAAGGTCGTAGCCCTTGGCTCCTGTCACCTTTACATCAAGGAAAGTGCCGCTGTTAAGCTGCTCTTCGGAGTACACAAAAACATACCCGTCCACACCGGGAGCATCCATATAGGAGCGGCAGACAAGGACATGGTCTTCCGGAAGATACCCGTCCACGCAGACTTCGATCTCCTCGCCGATATGGTCCTTGGCTTTTTCAAACTCGATCCCCGCGGCTATGCGCATGATAGCGTTACGTCGCTTCTGCCTGATCCTTTTGGGGATCTGGGGCGACATTTTGGCAGCAGGGGTATTTTCCTCACGGGAGTACGCAAAAACTCCGAGCCTGTCAAAGCCTGCCTCGCGAACAAAGTCGCAAAGCTCCTCGTGTTCTGCTTCCGTTTCTCCCGGAAAACCTGCGATAAGGCTTGTCCTCAAGACGATCCCCGGAATGCGTTTCCTTAAGGTCTTAAGGAGCGAAAGGATCTCCTTTCGCGTAGTCTTCCTTGCCATTCTTTTAAGGACTGTATCGGAAGCATGCTGGATGGGAAGATCCAGGTATTTCACCACTTTTTCCTCAGTGGCGATAGTCTCTATTATCTCATCAGTGATCTCTTCGGGATACATATAGAGCACACGGATCCAGCGGATCCCGGACACCTTTGCAAGCTCCCTTAAAAGCTCCGGAAGTGCCTTCCTGCCGTAAAGGTCGAGCCCGTATTCACCTGTCTCCTGGGCAACAAGTATAAGCTCCTTGATCCCGGCCTTGGCAAGGTCTTTAGCCTCCCTGAGGAGCTCCTCCTTAGGAACGGAACGGTATCTTCCGCGCATGGACGGGATCGCACAGTATGTACAATGCTTGTCGCACCCTTCCGCGATCTTAAGGTAAGCATACGGCGTGCCAGTAAAGCAGCTGCGCCTGACATCGATCTTTGGAAGATAATCCACGGGCCTGAAACGGTCCTCTTTTCTTTTTATAGCATCCGCGATATCCGCAAAGGCCGTGGTCCCCACAAGGATATCCACCTCCGGGATCTCGGCGCGGATCTCGTTACAGTAACGCTGCGCAAGACACCCTGTGACAACAAGGAGCTTAATATCCCCTGCCTGCTTCATTGCGGCGTATTCGAGGATAGTATTGATACTCTCCTCCTTTGCGTCCCCGATAAAACAGCAGGTATTGATGATAACGCCTTCCGCCTCCGTCTCGTCATCCGTAAAAGTGTGACCGGCTTCGATCAGAAAAGCCATCATATGCTCGCTGTCGGTAAGGTTTTTATCGCATCCGAGAGAAACAAGAAATAGTTTCATACCGCCTCCACGCAGTTTTTCATGAGCATTGCTATGGTCATAGGGCCAACTCCCCCGGGAACAGGCGTGATGGCGCTGCACTTGGGCTCCACCTCGTCGTATCTGACATCACCGCAGAGTTTGCCGTCCTCCATCCTGTGGATCCCGACATCCACAACGACGGCTCCTTCCTTAACATAGTCCGCAGTAAAGAACCTGGGCTTGCCTATTGCGCAGATAAGGATATCCGCCTGAGATGTGATCTCTTTAAGGTTTACAGTCTTTGAATGGCAAACGGTAACTGTTGCGTTTTCACGGAGCATAAGGAGTGCCATGGGTTTTCCGACTATGTTGCTTCGCCCAACAACTACGCAATGTTTCCCCGCGATCTCTATATTATGGCGCTTCAGAAGCTCAACAATGCCTGCGGGCGTACAGCTCACGAAGCCCGGACGTCCGGTGAAAAGGCGGCCTGCGTTCAACGGGTTAAAGCCGTCTACGTCTTTATCGGGCGAGATGCGCTCAATAACCCGGTCCTCGTCGATATGAAGAGGCAAAGGAAGCTGCACAAGGATGCCGTTTACGGAAGGATCCGCATTGAGCTCGTCTATTATTCCAAGGAGGGTTTCCTCGCTGGTCTGATCCGGAAGCTCGATGGATCTGGATTCAATCCCTATGTAGGCGCAGGCGTTTTTCTTGTTCTTCACGTAGACCTTTGACGCAGGGTCTTCGCCCACCAGCACTACCGCAAGGCAGGGAACGGGCTTTCCGGCCTCCGAAAGCCTTGCAACCTCAAGTTTTAATTCATCCTTGATCGCCTGTGAAGTTGCTTTTCCGTCTATCACTAAAGCCATATGATCCTCCTGTTCTCTTAAAAGCTTCAAGCCCCGAAACTCTCTATACTAATGTTAACGGCCGGAACCCTGTGGATTTCGACCGTTTTTGGTTTTGCCTTATCTGGCGTTTCTCTTTCTGTTTTCCTCGTAAGTGCCCACAACAAAGATGATGAAACCTGCTATAAAGTAAACAGCAAAGAATGCAACTGCGGCAAACAGCGGTGCGCTCTTTGTACCGTCTGTCTTGAAGGAACCAAGATCAAAGATATATTCTGTCTTGTCCGTATATACAAGGTTTGCAACCTTACGAAGTATATTTGTCTGATCAGCAAGAGTGGCCCTTACAGCATCAAGCTTAGCAATGTACTGGTCGGTAGCGGCCTTTGCGGTGATATTCTTGATCTGTGTCTCGATATCATCGATCTGGCGCTCGATATCTACCTGACGCTGTGTAAGCTTTGCGATAGTATCGTAGTAAGCACTCTCGTTTGTCTTTCCTGTGGTGGGATCCGTGGTGCT
>JAGDCQ010000196.1 GCA_017958465.1 Lachnospiraceae bacterium | reverse complement strand
GGCTGGAAGGGGCTGAACGCCGGTGACGCCATGAACGCTGCCACCCGCCTCTCCCTTATGCGCAAAGCCTTTGAGGAATACGGTTTTATTGCCGATGATATCGAGCTTTCCACGGACATCTCCGGAAGGACCTTTGACACCGTAGCTACTCTCAAGGAAAAATACAAGGCCGATGAAGCGGTGCTTGTATTTGGCACCGACAAGGTTAAAGAGCTCCACATCTGGTACAAGTCAAGGGAGCTTGTTTCCGGCAACAAGTACCTTATCATCACAAGGGACGGGGAAACCCTTGAAGAAACTGCCACGCCCCTTATCCGGGAGTTCTACGGCAACTTTACGGAGGTCCGGAACAGCGAGTACGGTTTCCTTAGTTCCAGCGGGGTAAGGAAAGCTTACATACGCGGGGACCTTGACAGCATCAGGAGCGCGGTCCCCCCTGTAGTTTACGAATATCTTGCAACACACAAGGGAGTTTACAGTGTTATGGATCACGGTTTCAGAAAAGCGGTGTGCGCCGCCTTCGATATTACACTCGGAAACGTAAAAGCAAACACGGAAAACGTACTTAAGGCCCTTAAGGCCGGGGAAACGAAGGATGCCGATATCGTCCTGTTCCCGGAGCTTTGCCTTACAGGCTACACCTGCGGCGATATGTTCCTTCGAAAGGACCTTGCGGACGCAGCGCTACGCGCCCTAAAGGAGATAAAGGATGCCACAAAAGGTGACGACAGAGTGATTTCTGTGGGCCTGCCTCTTCGGGACAGCGGGCTTTTGTTCAACTGCGCCGCCCTGATCCTTAACGGCAGGATCCTTGCCCTTGTGCCTAAGACCTACCTTCCAAACTACAATGAATTCTATGAAAAACGCTGGTTTGCTTCCTCTCTTGACGCCGTTTCAAAGGTTGTCCGGATCGACGGCGAGGAGGTGCCTTTCGGCGCCGACGTTATAGTTGAAACTTCCGACGGGATGCGGATAGGCGTTGAGATCTGCGAAGACCTGTGGGTGGCTGCCCCGCCTTCCGGAAAGCTTGCCCTTGCGGGCGCAAACGTCATCCTAAACCCTTCTGCCAGCAACGAGCTCATCTCGAAGCGCAGCTACCGCAAAAACCTGGTGGCTATGCAGTCCGCGGCCTGCAACACGGCGTATATCTACGCTTCCGCAGGGAGCGGCGAGAGCACCACGGACGTTGTATACTCCGGGCACTGCCTGATTGCGGAGTGTGGCTCCGTAAAGGCGGAGAACCACTCATATTTCCTTAACGGCTTTATGTTCACGGAAGGTCTTTTCGATCTCGAAAAAATAGAAAACGACCGTGTGAAGATGAACAGCTTCAGGCCCCGCAACCTCCCTGTTTTCAGGCGAGTTTTCGCGGAGCGCTGCCTTACCCACGAGCTTTGGCCTGAATCTGTCCCCGCCTACCCCTTTGTACCAAAGGTCAAGGAAGACCGGGCAAAACGCTGTATGGAGATCCTTTCGATACAGGCTGCGGGCCTTGCCACACGCCTGAGAAAGACAGGGATCAAAAAGTCTGTTATCGGTATTTCCGGCGGTCTCGACTCCACACTTGCCCTCCTTGTCACGAGAGAAGCCTACAAGATGGCAGGGCTGCCGGTCAGCGACATCATAACCGTGACAATGCCCGGGTTTGGCACCACAAAGCAGACGAAAACCAGCGCCGACAGGCTTATGGAGCTTATAGGCACCGACGCACGCACCATAGATATAACAGAGGCCTGCCGCCTGCACATGAAGGATATAGGCCAGCCTGAGGGCGTATATGATGTGACCTACGAAAACATCCAGGCCAGGGAGCGCACCCAGATCCTTATGGATATAGCAAACAAAGAGGGCGGCCTTGTCATCGGGACCGGCGACCTTTCAGAGCTTGCGCTTGGCTGGTGCACCTACAACGGTGACCATATGTCCATGTACGCTGTGAACGTCTCCATCCCCAAAACCCTAGTGAAATTCATCATCGAGACCTACGCCGAAGGCTGTGACGAGGACCTCAAAAACGTGCTTTTCGGAGTTCTTGACACGGTGATAAGCCCCGAGCTCCTGCCCCCGGACGAGAACGGAAACATCCGCCAGTCCACGGAAGAGACGATCGGCAAGTACGATCTCCACGACTTTTTCCTGTACTACTACGTGCGCTGCGGCTTTTCGCGCGACAAGATCGAAAAGCTGGCCACCATCGCCTTCCCGGAGGTTTCACAGGAGAAAATACAGGATACGCTCAATACCTTTATGAGGCGTTTCCGTTCGAACCAGTTTAAGAGAAACTGCATACCCGATGGGCCAAAGGTGGGCTCTGTGGCGCTTTCGCCCCGCGGAGACTGGCGTATGCCCTCGGACTACCAGGGCTAAAGCCCAAGCTGTGCAGTTCTTTAAGGAGGATAAAATGCTTTTACTTAAGAAACGTATCATGAAAAAGGCGGCAGCTGTGCTTGTTCTCTGCCTTGCTCTCAGCACACTCGTATCCTGCACCGGAAGGGCGGACACACCTACTCCGGCGGCTGACCCTTTGACACAGTCCCCGCAGCAAAACGCTACAGAGGCCCCTGCCCCCACAAATACTGAGGCTCCAACACCATCTGCAACGGAAGCCCCGACTCCGACCGAAACGCCTACTCCAACCGAGACGCCCACACCTACCCCCACCGAGACGCCCACACCCACCGAGGTGCCGGCGAGCGGGATCACTAAAGAGGATCTTGAAGGCTACTGGTATGCAAGCGAATATACTCCGAACGAGGGCGATCCCATGGTATGTGCAGAGGATCCCGAGCTCGATATCAGGCTGTTTTTTGACGACGGACACATGGCTCTGATAAGCACCACCACGCATTACCTTTTCTCCGAGGACACAAGGATGAGCTACTATATTCCGAAGTTCGAGTTTACAAGCGAAGAAAAGGCCATGTATGAATCCTGGAACTACTGCGTGGTAGACCAGACCGAGACTCCAACAGACTACTCTGCCGGGCACCTTGTTTTTGCCTCTGCCGAGGAGTTTGACGCGGGCGCGCTGATGATCATAGACGTGCAGGAAGACGGCACCCTCAAGGGTGAGTATATGTTTGTAATGGACAACGGCTCTTTCCCCATCTTCAACAGCTTTGTGTTCACCAGGGAAAGGACCTTCCCCGATATGACGTACTACGAGGATTTCGTTAACCCGCCGTCGGCAGAGGATAAAGAAACGCCTGCCGAGTGGTATTGCCGTTCCTATGCCGCATGGCTCGGTGAAGCATGTGTTATCTCCGCAGAGGAACCCTTCGATGTACGCCTCACGTTCCTCAATGACGGGGAGCTTGAATGGACCATCTATTACGATGACGGTACCGCGCCGAATACTAAGCACTATCAGCTCCGCTCGAAGTTTACAGAGGAAGAGATAAACGACTACACCGCCTGGGACAACGCGGGAGGCCAATCCTTTGAAGTACACTGGAACGGCTGGGCCGGCGATATAGCAAGTTTCCCTTATGTTCCGAGAGACGGACGTATGGTCTTCACCAATGCGGATGAAACCGGGACCGCAGAGATGCTGACAGTTGAGTGGGATAAAGAATACCGGCTGCTTGACGTTTATGTCTTCAATTACTCCGAAGAAGAAAACAAGGAATTCATTACTTTCTTCACTTTCAGTCTTACAAAACCTTATTGATCAAACGCGCAAAAACGCGCATAAAAAAGACGTTTCGATCTGGCCGCAAACCGGACCGAAGCGTCTTTTTTTCATATCACATATCTGAACAGCGCGATCATCTCTTCGGCTGTCTGTTTGCAGTCCTGCGGCTTAAAATCCGCTTTCAGCTTTTCGGACAGGGCTTTTCGCTCGTCCTCGTGCTCGATCCAGTAGTCTATGCACTCTGCAAGCTCTTTTGCGCTGTGTGCCGGGAAAGTCCCGTGTTCCGCAACAGCAAGCCTTGAAGCCGCCGTCTTTTTTCCTTTCGCGATGACCGGCACAACTCCGTTACTGATCGCTTCCATACAGGCAAGACCTTCAACCTCCACAAACGCGCAATGCACGTAAAGGTCGGCCAGGGAATAGAGACCTTTTAGCTGCTCCGGTGTGAAGAAGCCAAACAAGGGCTCCCGCATCACAGCGCCCGAGCGCCTTAAAGCCTCCGCTGTATCTTTAAGAGCTCCAAGGCACGGCCCCTTCCCCGCAAAGACAAGCTTTATCCTTGCGTGATGCTTTGAATACTGCATGGCTTTCAGCAGTGTCACCTGGTCCTTTTCCACCGAAAGCCTGCCGCTTGAAACAATGTAAAACAGGCTCTGTTTCTTCTCAAAAGGGAGCTCAAAAGGCGCATCCGCCGGTGGGCACCCGTTTGGGATCACAAAAAGCTTGGCTTTTATGCCTTTCTTTTCAAGAAACTCCTTTGTCTCCTCATTGGGACAGCGGACAGCCGCGCACCTGTCGTAAACGTTCTTCTTCCAGTTGCGGAACAGCAGGGCGTTAACAAGGGCGTTGCCGTGCATTTTCACATAGGCAGTGATATTTTCCGGGTGGATATTGTAGGAGGCCGTCACCGGCTTTCCTTCCTCCTCCGCAATCTCGCACACACGCTTTTGAAGGCCGAAGGGTTCCTCCAGCTGGACCACATCCGCCCAGCGCACAGCTTCCCTAATTACGGCGTTATTTATGGCAGCAGGATAAAACCCCGACTTTTTCTTAAAAAAGTCCGAGATCGGATTGTGGAGCCTTGGAAGGGCATAATCCGGGGCCGGTCCGTCCTTCGCGGGATTTTTACAGGAAAGCACGCGAACGTCAGCGCCCGCCTCCTTAAGGTACTGCACGGCCCGGCTTGCGGAAACGGAAACACCGTTCCCGTTGGAATATAGATTATTCACAACAACAAGTATCTTCATCACTCTCACCAATGGGGCATCCGGACCTTACTGCCGCATCACATCCCGTAATGCGCATCCTTGTCGATCCTAAGATGCTTATAATAGATAAACAGCGTAATAGAGCTTATGGTCCAGGTTACCGGGTAAACAATGAACGTCGTGTAGATGGTATGCACGAATATCTCCGTTACGAAAAGAATGAGCACACGCATCGCGCACCAGCAGAACAGGAATACGAACATGGGGATCATCGGTTTTCCGGCACCCCTGAGGACCGCTGCCATAAAGTGCGTGTACGCGCAAATGAAGAAGAAAAGCGTTACAATCCTTGAACGCAGCATCCCGTAATAAATAACGTCCGGATTATTATCCTTCGTAAACAGGCTTACAAGCGGCTCCGCAAAGATGAACAGCAAAATGCCGAGCGCCTCTGCGGCGATCATTACGCAGATCATTCCGAAGCGGATACCTTTCTTTGTGCGCTCGTATTCACCGGCGCCAAGGTTCTGGCTTACAAACGTGGTGATCGCCATGGCAAAGCTTGTTACCGGAATGAACACAAAGCCTTCGATCTTAACGTACGACCCGATACCTGCCATGGCTTCCGGTCCGAACGCATTGATAAACGACTGTATAACAACGTTTGAAAAGGACATGATCGAATTCTGCAGGCCGGACGGAAGGCCGAATTTGAAGATATTCCGCACCATATCCATCTCAAGCCTTATCCGCTGCGGCACGATCCTGTAGATCTCAGTTGAACGCACAAGCTTGATAAAGCAGAGAACTGCGCTCAAAAGCTGGGCTATAATGGTCGCAAGCGCGGCACCGCCAACGCCCATTCCGAGCACTGCTACAAACAGCAGATCGAGGAGCGTATTCACAACAGATGAAATAATAAGATACATCAGGGGGTTCTTTGAATCGCCCGCTGCCTGCAGGATACCTACGAGCAGGTTGTACATTATAAGTCCCAGAGAGCCTGCGAAATAAACCCTGAAATACGTTACGGACTCAGGGAAGACCTCTGCGGGGGTGTTCATCCAGTTTAGAAAGACAGGCGTCAAAAGAACGCCTATAAGTGTCATTATGGCCGAGAAAACAAGGCCCAGTGCCACCGTGGTATGGACGGACCTCTCGACGTTTTCATCATCTTTTGCACCGATATAACGTGCAACGATCACGCCTGCACCGACAGAGATCCCGTTAAAGAAGCCTACGATCATGAAGATCAGGTTTCCTGCGGAGCTGACGGCAGCAAGCGCATTATCGCCCACAAAGTTCCCGACTATTACCGAGTCGACAGCGTTATAAAGCTGCTGAAACAGGTTGCCGATGAACAGCGGGACGGCAAAAGCGATTATTTTCTTTTGTATAGAGCCCTTGGTCATTATGTTTTTTTCAAGGGCTGTAGTAGTATTATTTGAGCTCATATCAGATCTTTGTAATAATCCTCGTAATTGTCATACTCGTAATCGTCAAATTCGTGCTCGTGCTCATGTTCATGTTCATACTCGTATTCATAGTCATAGCCCGAATCGTCCGATGAGCTCCCACCCCAGAGACCGCCGCCCGTTACAGCTGTTGTTACCGCAACCGTAAGGACAAGTGAACAGGACGCGTAAAGCATCATACGCCTGAAATGCACACGCCCCCTGTGTTTATCATTTTCCGAAAAGGAGCCGGCAGCCGCATGGTCAAAATACTCCGAGGATGCGCCTTTGAACAGTTCGCCCGAAGACGTTTCGAACTCTGCACCCGGAGCAAAAAACTCATCCTTTACTTCAAAGAATTCATCTGCCATAGACAAGCTCCTTTATTTTGTGTGAACATCCAGCTGCGGGAACGGGATTTCGATCCCCGCGCGGTCAAATGCGCATTTAAGCTCCTTGTTCAGAAGGCGTCGGCCCGTAAAGATATTAGACTCCGAAACCTCAGCCTTAAATTTCAGTACCACACTTGATGACGCAAGCTCATCAACACCCATGTAGGAAACGGCACCGATAAATACTTCGGGATGCGCCCCCTTTATGGCTTCGAGCATGGCCGGAAGCTTCTTTTCAAGCTCGTCAAGGTCGACCGAATAAGACACGCCTATGGTGCTTACCGCAACCGAGCCCTGTTTTGAGCGGTTGATAACGTTTTTAAGCTGTGAATTGTTGATTATCTTAACGTTTCCGCCGGCATCCTTGATGCTGATAGTCCTGATCTCGATGCTTTCAACAGTTCCCCTGAAGCCGTCAACCTCGATGATATCTCCGACGTTGAACTGGTTTTCGAACAGGAAGAAGAAGCCTGTTACCACGTCCGCAATAAGACTTTCCGCGCCAAATCCAAGGACTAAGGCTGCAATGCCAAG
>JAGDCQ010000195.1 GCA_017958465.1 Lachnospiraceae bacterium | reverse complement strand
TAACGAGCTCTTCTTTTGTTTTAACAAGGTACACCTGCATCCCAAAAGAGCCGTAGTTTTCCTTTACTACAAGCGGAAGCCCAAGCTCCCCGATAACACGGTCCAAAAACGAAAGCTCGGTATAACCGATGATATCGTAAGTAAAAGGTGCAAGTATAGTTTTTGGCAGCGGCAGACCGCTGTCTTTCAACGCAAGATAGGTCTTTCCTTTATCATCACACAAAGCGATAGACTTTGCACTGTTGAACACAGGTATGCCAAAGCTTTCAAGGTATGAAGCGAGCAGCACATCCTTGTCCCAGAAAAGCACAAAATCCGGCTTACTTATGAGCTCGACGCCTGCGAGCACTTCTGCGTTTGTAAAGCTTTTAAGCCTTATCCCGGCCTTTTTTGCGGCATTTTCAAGCATTTCCTGAAGCTCGGTAAACTTCGAGGTGCGCATAAAAGCATTGGTGATAAGCCAACCTTCGTTATTCACCTTTGTTTTGGATGAATTCATCAAACTGTTCCTTTGTCATTAGTATCTCGCGCGATTTAGTGCCGTTTTCCGGCCCCAAAACGCCCATATCCGTCAAAGTATCGACTATTCTTGCGGCCCTGTTAAAACCGATCCTGTAGACCCTCTGGAGCATTCCTATCGAAGCCTTCTGTTTCTCGATTATAAGCCTTGCAGCCTCAACAAGGTATTCGTCCTCGTCGGAGCCGCCGGAAGCCTCGGAAGTATCGATAGGTGCCGAAGTCTTACCGCCGGAAATATTCATCGAATTGATCTTTGAAGTTACTTCTTCGTTGTATTCCGCTATCGTGTTTTCTTCCTTGATGAACGTTACGACCTTTTCAACCTCGCCGTCCGATACAAAGGCGCCCTGCACACGGATGGGCTTAGGAAGGTTCATGGGCGCAAACAGCATATCGCCCTTGCCAAGCAGCTTTTCGGCACCGCCCTGGTCGAGGATCGTTCTTGAATCCACGTTCGAAGTAACAGCAAGCGCGATACGTGAAGGCATATTTGCCTTGATAAGACCTGTGATGACATTGACCGAAGGCCTCTGTGTCGCGATAACAAGATGCATTCCGGCTGCACGAGCAAGCTGTGACAGACGGATTATCGCGTTTTCTACTTCGCCCGGAGCCACCATCATAAGGTCTGCAAGCTCGTCCACGATAATGACGATCTGCGGCATCTTCGCGTATTTCTCAGGGTTTTCGGCAACATCCGCTTTGTTCTCGGGCTTCTTCTTTTCAGCCTCGATATAAGCGTTGTAGCCCTTTAAGTCGCGCACGTGCGCTTCCGCAAACTTCTCGTAACGGTTGGTCATTTCAAGGACCGCCCAGTTGAGCGAAGCGGCAGCCTTTTTGGGGTCTGTAACAACAGGGATCAGAAGGTGCGGGATCCCGTTGTAAACGCCAAGTTCGACCATCTTAGGGTCGATCATTATAAGCCTTATATCTTCGGGCTTGAACTTATAAAGTATGCTCATGATGAGCGTATTTATGCAGACGGATTTACCGGAACCGGTAGCACCGGCGATAAGAAGGTGCGGCATTTTCGAGATATCCGTCACGATGCACTCGCCGGAAATATCCTTACCCACAGCAAACGTAATGCCCTTCTCCTGCTTTTTGAATTCGTTGCTCTCAATTAGCTCACGGATTGAAACTGTGCTGTTTTCCTTGTTCGGAACCTCTATACCGATAGCCGCTTTCCCGGGGATGGGAGCTTCTATACGGATATCTGCAGCCGCAAGGTTAAGTTTTATATCGCTCTCAAGCTTTGTGATGCTCGAAACTTTAACACCGTGCTCGGGAGCAAGCTCGTATCGGGTAACGGTCGGCCCGCAGCTTACATTGAGAAGCTTTACACGGACGCCAAAACTCTCGAGAGTGCCTATAAGCGCATCCGCATTTCTCTCAACTTCTTTCTTTGAAACCGCGCCGTTCTTGGCTTTTGATTCGTTAAGCAAGGTAACGGGCGGGAAAACATATTTCTTTGGAAGCTCTGCCCCGGCCATGTTGGCGTCTATCTGGGCAGCAGTCTCCTCATTTAGCTTTGGATCTGCTTTTACCTTCTCACCCTCCTGGGCCTTCCTGCGGACAGGCTCCTTCGAAGCATCTTTCACAGAAGTTTCAGGGGTATCAAGGTTGTTTTCAACATATTCACCCTCTCCTGCAGGCAAACCTGAGGAGGCATTCTTATCAGCGTATCCGGGTATAGTTGCTTCCTCGTTTGAAAGCCTTACCGTTCCTCTGCGTTTTGGAGTGATCTCCTTCATATCAGTCGGAACAGGGCCTTCCGGAGTATCGTCCACAGCCCCTGTGATCGTGTAGGGGAAGGGATCGGAAACAGCTGAAGCGGGAGTTACAGTTATGGGCTTTGCGGGCCTGAACATGTTGTCGGCGCCAAAGATATCGCTTATATCCTGCTCGTCATTTGTATCTTTCTTCTTTGAAGTGACGTCCTTGGGAAACTCCTTTTTCTCGCCGTTGTGAAGCCACCGGTCCACAAGACCACTCTTTTCCTTTGCAGGCTTTGGCTTCTCCACCACATTGCTCTCCC
Organism: Lachnospiraceae bacterium; assembly: GCA_017958465.1. Lineage (GTDB taxonomy): Bacteria > Bacillota > Clostridia > Lachnospirales > Lachnospiraceae > SZUA-448. Next base: position 2,891 of record JAGDCQ010000195.1, on the reverse strand, counting down.
CGTTAAGGTTCACGTAGAGCATGCGGTTCCGCTCTTCACGTTCAAACTCCTCTTCCTTAAAACTCTTGTAGATCTCGCTGTTCTCGGAGAAACGTTCCTTTGTTTCCCGGATAGTCTCACGGCTCTTCCTAGTAATAATGGAGAAAAGCGCTTTCCCCGTAAGTATGATGAGGAAAACTATCATAAAAGCTATGATTATACAGTAAGTAGCAACGGTACCAAAGGCCGTTGTAAAAGGAACTGCTATAAGCGCGCCAAGGAGGCCGCCGCCGCTCTTTTCAGAAGCGCAGTACTTATAGTAATCGATTAGTTTGAAGCCTTCATGCAGGCCGAATATCATCTGGAGAAGGGCTGCGAGCAGCAGAAGGAAAGCAAGGCCCGAGAGCATTTTCTGCCCTGCGATCTTGTTCCCGTGGTTTGAAAGATAAAAAGCTGTAAAGAAGAACAAAAGGAGCGGGAAAACAAAGCCCAGAGCCCCCATCGTCCCAAAGAGCACGTTGTTCACGAAGGCACCCACAGGGCCTCCCAGATCAAAAAAAGTAAGAGTGATGAGCACAGAAACAAGAGCTGTAACGGTAAGGATTATCTCATTTCTTACCGACCGCTCTTCCTGGGTCAACACTCTCTTTTCAGGGGCTTCTCCCACAGGCTCTTCTACAGGTCCTGCGGGAGTTTTAGCCCTTTTTCTTGTCTTGGTCTCTTCGTCGTTTCCGGATGTTTTGCGGCTCCTGCCGGTTGCTTTAACATCCTTATCTTTTGCGGACGAAGAATTGCGTTTCTTTTGAGCTCCGGATGCGGAACTCTTTTTCTTTCCGGTCTTTCCGTCGTCAGGTGTTGAACTCATTTTTCCTCTTCGACTTCTTCGCAGGCGGATTCTTCGCTTTCAGGCTCGGGGCGCAGTATCTCACAGCGGCCGTAAAGCTCTGTCATCCTCCTTACATACGAAATGAGTTCATCTGTAAAGAAGCCTTCCTTGCAACGCCACTTCCAGTTGTCTCCGAGGGTTGAAGGAGTATTACAACGCGCCTCGTTGCCAAGAGCCAGATAATCCTGGATGGGGATTATGGCCATATCTGCAGGCGAAGCCATGGCAGTCCTTATCAGCCTGTTGCTTATGCGCCCGTCATATTGCGGGTTGAAAGCAAGATATTCGTTTACGATGTCTTTTTCCTTATCCGTGAGGCTCCAGTACCAGCCCTCAGTTGTAGCATTGTCGTGAGTTCCGGTATAGACCACACAGTTATTGTCGTAATTATGAGGCAGATACCCGCTTGTGCCGGATTCGTCGAAAGCAAACTGAAGCACCTTCATGCCCGGATAACCGGATTCCTTTAACAGATCGATAACGCTCTGTGTTAAGAACCCTAAGTCTTCCGCGATAATGTTCACATCGCCGAGAACCTCTTTTAAGCGGTAGAAAAGCTTCATTCCGGGGCCTTTCTCCCATCTGCCTATCTTTGCATTCTCTGCGTCGGCAGGAATGCTGTAATATTCATCAAAGCCTCTGAAATGGTCGATCCTTACGATATCGTAAAGCCTCAGGCAATTTCTGATGCGGCTTATCCACCAGCCGTAGCCGGTGTTTTCATGGTATTCCCAGTTGTAGAGCGGGTTTCCCCAAAGCTGGCCAAGCTCGGTGAAGGCATCCGGAGGACACCCTGCAACACGCGTAGGCTCGCCGTTCTCATCCATCTGGAAAAGAGCAGGCTCTGCCCAGGCATCTGCGCTGTCGAGAGCAACGTAGATCGGAAGGTCCCCTATGATAAGGATCCCATTATCGTTTGCATATTTCTTAAGCTTGTCCCACTGCTTGAAGAATTCATACTGCTGGAACTGATAGAAGCAGAACTCCTCGTGAAGCTTGTATTTGTAGCGCTCCACCGCATCGAAGTTCCTAAGGCGGATGTCGTCCTCCCACTCTCTCCAGCAAACAGAACCCTTGCTGTCCTTTATTGCCATATAAAGCGCATAATTATCAAGCCAGAAAGCCTGCTCGGAACAAAATTGCAGATATTCCGGGCAATCCATGGTCTGAAAGCGCTTATGAGCTATTTTAAGCATCTTGAAACGGGATTTATAGATCTTTTCGTATTCAATGTATTGAGGATGCGAAACAAAATCGAAGGAATCGCACTCCTTACGTGTCAGGAGCTCCTCTTCGATAAGAGTCTCGGGATCGATGAAATATGGGTTCCCTGCAAAGGTGGAAAAGGACTGATAAGGAGAATCCCCGTAACCTGTAGGCCCCAGGGGCAGTATCTGCCAGTATTTCTGGCCGGCCTCCTTTAATTTGTCCACGAAATCGTAAGCTTCTTTAGAAAAACAGCCGATGCCGTATTTTGACGGCAAGGATGAGATCGGCATAAGTATGCCTGCTGCACGTTCTTTACTGCCCAAAATAATACCCTCTCTTTTTTGTAATTTGTTGTTACAAGCATAGTATTATCCAACAGAATACAAAAATCAAGCACCATAGGGCATGAATTAAAAACTTTTAACTTAAACGATTAAGTGGTCAGGATCCCGCTCCTGATCTCGTTTGCGATGCGCTTTGCTCTTTTTCCTACGACACAAACTGAAAGCTTCGGGATATCAAGGTATTTCCGGGCAAAAGCACCGATATCCTCAAGGGTTACGGCCTCAAGGAGCCTTGCCTGTTCGTCTATGTCTATAAGCTTGCCGTAAGCCAGGAGCTGCCTTGCGTTAAGAGACATCCTGTCTCCTGCGCTCTCGCTACCCATCACCAGCTCTATAACGGCCTGTTCCCGGCAGTATCCGACCTGTCCCGGATCAAACCCGTTCCTCTTAATATTTTCCGCTATTTTAACTATTTCGTCAACTGTTTTTACAGCATCTTTTCCATCGACAGTAACATCTATCTGGGTAAGACC